>CAKZYI010000356.1 GCA_937884735.1 uncultured Pleurocapsa sp. | reverse complement strand
GGCTTTTTTTAGAAGTAGCCTGGGAAGCTTTAGAAAACGCGGCAATTGCGCCAGCGAGTCTGGCTAAAACCCAGACGGGGGTATTTACGGGTCTGTGTACCATCGACTATCACCGCCTGCTCTATAAAAATTACGATCGCCTGAGTTCCTATAGCGGTACGGGAACTACCATGTCGATTACTGCCAATCGCCTTTCTTATCTTTTGGATTTGCAAGGACCGAGTATGGCGATCGATGCTGCCTGTTCTTCATCTTTGGTAACGGTTCATCTTGCCTGTCAGAGTCTGCGTAGCGGTGAATCAGACCTGTGTTTGGCTGGGGGGGATAACCTAATTTTGTCGCCAGATTCGACAATTTCCTCGACCAAAACTCGCATGCTGTCAGTAGAAGGCAGATGTAAATCTTTCGATGCGGAGGCTGACGGCTACGCTAGAGGAGAAGGATGTGGGGTGGTGGTTCTCAAACGACTCTCTGAGGCGATCGCCGATAACGACAATATTCTGGCTTTGATTAGAGGTTCGGCAGTGAACCATAACGGAATGAGCAACAGTCTGAGTGCGCCTAACGGACTGGCACAACAGGCGGTCATTCGTCAGGCACTAAAAAATGCGGGGGTAGAACCAGCAGAAGTTAGCTATATCGATGCTCATGCTGTGGGTACGGGTATTGGAGATGCGATCGAATTTAAAGCCCTGCAAACAGTTTATGGTGCAAATCGCCCGCCTGATCTTCCCTGTGGGGTGGGTTCTGTTAAAACCAATATCGGTCATTTAGAAGCTGCTGCTGGAATCTCGGCTTTAATTAAGGTCATTCTCTCGTTGCAGCACGAGGCAATTCCCCCTCACCTGCATTTACAGCAGCTCAATCCATACATTTCTTTAAAAGATACTTTCTATATTCCCACTCAACTTCAGTCATGGCAGAGAGATAATAATCGCCTGGCGGGGGTTAGTGCCTTTGGCTTTGGCGGTACAAATGCTCACGTAATTGAGGCAGAAGCACCCAGGTGCAAAAGAGAGTCGGTGGTTAAATCAATACCGTCTCACCTCGTTACTTTTTCAGCCTCCAACGAATTAGCCTTACAACAGTTAGCCCAGAAGTATAGCGATTTTCTCGCAGCGCAGCCTCAGTTAGACCTGAAAGATTTAGCTTTTACTGCTAACACGGGTAGAAATCATTTCCAACATCGTCTTTGTCTGATTACCGAGTCAATATCCCAGCTACAGCAGCAGCTAACGACATTTAGCGATCGCCATTCTACCGAGAATTTATTAATAGGAAAGGTAGTAGGCAGAAAACGTCCTAAAACTGCCTGGTTTTTCCCAGGCAATAGCTCTAACTTTGAAGTGACGGCTGCTCTGATTCAAACTCAACCTGCTTTTCGTAGGGCAATAGAGCGTTGCGAGCAGATCCTTCATCATTATCTAGATCGACCCTTATTTTCCGATTCCTCTGGCAAACTACAGGTCTCGCCAGTCGAAAAAATCAAACGCGATCGCTGTACCTTTTTTACGGTTGAATACGCCCTGGCGCAATTATGGCTTGCCTGGGGCATTAAGCCCAAAGTATTAATGGGGCAAGGAATAGGAGAATTGGTAGCAGCAACAGTTTCGGGCATTATCGAACTAGAAGATGCTCTAAATTTGGTGGCGATTCGTCCCCTACAGACAGATGAGGCAGCTAGTAATAGCTTGCTTAGAGCGATCAATCGGGTACGTCCTCAGATCCCTCTGCTTTCCTCGCGTCGAGATTCGGCTGGACAAAAAATTGTTACTCCCGAATATTGGTATGACTACTGGCAGCAGACAGAAATCGATAGCACCCTCGACAGTCGCGCAGAGCCGAATGGCTCAAAGCGTCGCTGGACGCGACTTGGCTGCGATAGCAGCCTGCATGGGGGGAACCCCCGCACGGATAAACCGCACAAAGGCGATTCGGTTCGCCGCATGTATGACAACGCGCTGTCTCGCAATCCTCTGGCAGCTTTGAGTGACTATCCACTAGTGCTAACTATGGGAACAAGAACAACCGCACCTGCTAACGAAACTCAGTATTTATTTAGTTACGGAACTGATTTTAACACAAGCTGGCAAGAAATGATGCAGAGTTTGGGAACTTTGTACGTGGGGGGAATTGAAATAAACTGGTCGAATTTTGCCGATCGCGATTGCCGTCCGATTCCGCTGCCCACTTATTCTTTCCAAAGACAGCGTTACTGGTTTGCTCCTGCTCCAGAAACTACCGTAGAGCCAATGCCCCAGACACTCTAGCTGGGCAAATAATTTGGTTGTGTTGCGAAAAGTGGATAGTGGGTCGAAATATAAAACTACTTATCAAAGGCTTGGTCTAATACTATTGGAATTACTAGTGGCTCTTTCTAAATTATCTTTTGCAGCTTGATAAGTAGGATCTAAACTAATAGCCACCCGATAGTTTTTTACTGCACTATTAAAATCGCCCAATGTCTCCTGTAGCTGTCCCAAAAAATCGAAAGCTTTTGGGTTAGAGGGATCTGAGCCGATTGCTTTTTTGCTTTGAGCGATCGCATTATCAAAATCGCGTTTGCGCGCAAAGTTTCTAGCAGCTTTCAAAATAGCTTTGTACTCTGAAGTAGATTCTGCTTCGGCGGATTCTGTTTCTAGAACATTGTGAACCAAATTTCTCAATTCTTTAGGAGTAAAAGGCTTCTGTAAAAAGTCTACCGCGCCCAATTTCATTGCGTCTACGGCGTTGTCTACGGTTCCATGAGCCGAAATTAAGACAATCTTGATTTCAGGATATTTTGCGATCGCCTGTTCCAATAGTTCCATACCGTTCATGCCAGGCATTTTCAAATCGGTAATAATCAGATCGTATCGATCGCCTGTCAGTTGAACCATGGCATCTTTACCATCAAATGCGGTGTGTACAAAGTAATTGAGAGACTCTAATGCCATACTTACGGTACGTCTAATATTTTTGTCGTCGTCAACTACCAATATTCTTGCTTGAGACATTAGCTATATTTCTCCTGACTACATCGCTTTAAGTTTTGGGGATGGTAAAGGTAAAAGTACTGCCTTCGCCCACTCTAGAATCAACCCATATCCTACCGCCGTGGGCTTGAACCATTTCTTTGCAGATAGCCAAACCCAAACCACTACCACCGACATCTTTTTCTGTTTCTACCTGAACAAATTTATCAAATATTTTGTTTTGATATTCAGTTGGAATACCCGCACCGCTATCGCTAACAAATATTTCAATCCAGCTATTTCTAGATGTTGCACCGATCTTTATTTCTCCTCCAGGGTCGCTATAGCGTAAAGCATTTGCTATTAAATTAGTTAACACCCAAATGATCTTATTCGCATCTACCTTAGTCTTTATATCCAAAGATAGAGGCTGCTTGAGTAGAGCAACTTGATTTTGTTCTGCCTGAATTTTTAAAGCCGAAACCGCCTTGTCCAACAAGAAATTAACCCGCACATCAGCAAAATCGAGCTTGAGTTTGCCCGACTCAATTTTAGATAAATCCAAAAGATCGTTCACCAAACCTCGCAATCTTTCCACATCTTCCACAGCAGCATCTAATAATTCTGATTCTGACCTCGAAAGTTTGTCTTCGGTAGTTTCTGCAAGCAGATTTAGGCTCATTGCCATTCCCGTAAGAGGGGTACGCAACTCGTGGGAAGCCGTAGCCACAAACTCACTTTTTAGGTTATCCAATTCCTTGAGCTTAGTCACATCCTGCAATAGTAAAATTGCGCCGACAACTTCTTCTGTTTTGGTAACTACAGGGGTAACAGCAAACTTATAATACAAAGTATACTTTTCTCGTTCAACAGTCAGAATATCGTCTTCTAGTTGGGGCGACTTGCCCGTTTTAGCAGTACGTTTTAAATGCTGATAAACAGAGCGATCGCTAAACACATCAAGAAAATGATTGTCGATCGCTAGCATCGATTTTACATTAGCAATGTTAGCTGCGATCGGATTGATCGCAATAATTTTAAGCTCGCTATCGACCACTATTATTCCATCGGCAATGCTTTGGACAATAGCATCGCTACGCTGCTTTTCGACAATAACTTTACCTACGTTAAGATCGCGAAATGCCTTAAGTTTTTGGCTCATGGTGGTTATTTCCCTTGCCAATGTTGCCAATTCATCTTTAGTCTCAACCTGCAAAGCAATATCATACTCACCACTGGCAATTTTTCCCGTAGCTGCGGTCATTTCTGTAAGGGGTCGAACAATGCGACGGGTCAACAACAAACTAAAGCCCAAACCTATTCCTGCTGCGGTAGCTCCTGCAAGCTCCATTGACCAAATTGCCTGACTCGATATTCGTTGCGCGTTTTCTGAAGCGGCTTTCATTGCTGATTGGTTTAAATTTCGCTAGCGATCGCT
>CAKZYI010000355.1 GCA_937884735.1 uncultured Pleurocapsa sp. | reverse complement strand
ATCCTAAAGTGGCAATGTGAGGCATCAATAGACAGCCCTGTCTGAACATAGGCTGACCTGGATCGTAGTGCGCCACTTCAAAAAGCAGCATTCCTCCCGCCCAAAAAGCAATCAAGCCTGCATGAGCAACGTGCGCTCCTAAAAATCTGCCAGAGAGATTAATAAAACGGGCATTTCCTGCCCACCAAGCATATCCAGTAGAGGCTTGATCTCGACCTTCTCGCCCAGGATTAATATCATCTCCCGCTGTGGCAGTAATGTTGACGGTTAAATCGGTAAATGGTGTTTCCATATATTTTGTCTTTCGTTGTTTGTCCTTTGCGACGCGAAGCTAGTCCTTTAGGGTCTTTCGCTGTTTGTCCTTTGTTTTTGTCCTTTGTTTTCGTACTAATAACTAATGACCAACAACTAATAACCAGTAATTGACTCAGGAAAATCAAAAAATGTATCAGATTGTCTTATGGTTTCTGATAGACCCAAATTGGCATCTAAAATAACGTCCATCCAAGTGGGAATTATTTCCCCCTGACTGATAATCGTCGGCTGTTGTAAATTAGCTCCCTCAAAATCAAATGCCGCAATATCAACGCCAATTGCCGCTGACCAAATCCCTGCAATGGGTATGGCAGCCAAGAAAGTGTGGAGTAATCGCGAATTAGGGAAACTAAATCCCAAAAGACTTGTCTGATAGTCTTGAGATTTACTAAAGCTATAGGTTGGTTTATTTTGACCCAGCCTATAGCCAAGATTTATTGATTCTTGTTCATTAGTCTCGCGAATCAAAGTAGAGGTAACAATCGAGCCGTGCATAGCACAAAGTAAAGAACCGCCTAAAACTCCAATGACTCCTAACTGATGAAACGGACTCATCAAGATATTGTGGTCTGCTTGGAAACGGAACATAAAATAGAATGTTCCAGAAATCCCTAGGGGCATACCTTCAGAAAAACCACCTTGTCCGAGAGGATAGATAATAAATACTGAAACAGCCGCCGCAACAGGAGCAGTGAAAGCCAGGGAGATCCAAGGTCGCATTCCCAAGCGATAGCTCAATTCCCACTCTCGATCTTGATAGGCAATAATACCAATCAGAAAGTGTAAAACTATTAGTTGATAAGGACCTCCATTGATTAGCCATTCATCAATAGAGCCTGCCTCCCAAATGGGATAAAAGTGCAACCCAATTGCTGCTGAGGTAGGGATAACCGCAGCAGTAATAATGTTATTTCCATCTAAGAAAGAGCCGGAAATAGGCGAACCTATTCCCTGCATATCTACAGGTGGTGCAGCGACGATCGCAATAATAAAGACAATACTGGCAGTTAGCATCGTCGGATTCATCAGCACGCCAAACCAGCCGATATAAATGCGGTTGTTAGTACTTGTTACCCCCCTGCAAAACCTTTCCCACGGGTCAATTTGCTCTAGTCGGTCTAAAGCGGTTGGGATACTAGAATCTGGTTTGGTTGAAGATCTTAGTAGACGATTAGCCTTAAAATATGTATCGCGATCGCGCTGTAACATCTAGTTATAGCTCCTTACTGAAAAGATTAAAATTGCCGTATCAACTTTGTAGAGAAGTAATATGAAGTAATATGTTACTTCTCTAGCCCCCAATAGCAGGTGCTGTTAGTGCTATGGGTGTTGCCTCGCCACAGGCTAAATCCAAGGGGAAATTATGAGCATTACGTTCGTGCATAACTTCAAAGCCCAAATTAGCGCGGTTAACCACGTCTGCCCAACTAGGCAAAACTCTTCCTTGAGAGTCTAAAATCGACTGATTGAAATTAAACCCATTAAGGTTAAATGCCATAACACAGATACCCAATGCCGTAAACCAGATACAAACTACTGGCCAGGCTGCGAGGAAAAAGTGAAGGTTGCGACTGTTTTGGAAACTGGCATATTGGAAGATTAAACGTCCAAAATAACCATGAGCAGCTACTATGTTGTAGGTTTCTTCTTCCTGACCAAATTTGTAGCCATAGTTTTGTGACTCGCTTTCGGTAGTTTCTTTGATTAAAGAAGATGTAACCAAAGAACCGTGCATAGCTGAGAAGAAAGACCCGCCAAACACTCCTGCTACTCCTAACATATGGAATGGGTGGAACAAAATATTATGTTCGGCTTGAAAGACAAACATAAAGTTGAATGTTCCGCTAATACCCATAGGCAAACCGTCAGAGAAACTACCCTGTCCGATGGGATAGATTAAAAATACAGACACAGTTGCTGCCAAAGGCGCGCTATAGGCAACGCAAATCCAAGGACGCATACCCAAACGGTAGCTGAGTTCCCACTCACGTCCTAAATAGCAACATAATGCAGGAATATAGTGCAAAGCAATCATTTGGTAAGGGCCGCCGTTATAGAGCCACTCATCCATTGATGCTGCTTCCCAAATGGGGTAAAAGTGCAAACCGATCGCATTAGAGGTCGGTACTACGGCAGCGGTAATAATATTATTGCCGTAGAGTAATGAGCCAGATACAGGCTCGCGAATGCCGTCAATGTCTACGGGAGGTGCGCCAATAAAAGCGGTCACAAATACGCAAATGGAAACACCAAGCAAGGGAATCATTAAGACTCCAAACCAACCGATATAGATACGATTTTCGGTGCTAGTAATCCATTGGCAAAAACGCTCCCACAGGCCGCTCTGTTGTGGTTGTTGAATAGTTGTTGTCATTGAATTGTTCTTTAAATTATTTGATTCAAAAATGCTTTACAGCATTACAATTAGGCAAGGCTAATTCTCAAAAGCCGAAAATTTGAGTGAGCTAGAGAATTTTGCAATTATGTGTGGAATTATTTTTTATGGTTACTTCTGACCTATCTAATTGAACTGCTGCTGGTTAATTCAAGAAATTAGATATTCTAATTATCTGCTAAGTCTTATGACTAACTTGAATTTGCCAATGCTCAAAAGTAGATAAATGCAGTAACATAATTAATAACTCCTTCCTAAAAGGGTAGGGATAAAGACCCCATCGTTGCGGTTTCCGAGGCCAGGAGCGATGGGGTTGCCCATTGAGAGAAGTCGAATTAGATGGCAACTAAATCTACCTCTATGGAAAAAATATTAACCAAACAATCTGAAGAACTTATGAAGAGGATGAATGTTTGGCTAAACACCAGAAAAAACCTTCTTTTACTGAAGATTTAAGTTATTAACAATAAATTGTTTGAATAAAGCGATCGCAGGGTCTTGAACTTCATGACCCATAGGAAATTCTTGATATTGAATAGAAACACCAATTTTGGTTAATTCTGTTTGAGCTTTTCTAGCAGCTTCAATTGGGACAACTGGATCTTGTTGACCGTGAATTATCATTGTGGGGGGAAAAGTTTTGTTTTCTTGAGGTTGGGGTTCATAATGCAGATAGCCACTAAAGCTACACAAAGCGGCTAGAGGCAGATTAAGACC
>CAKZYI010000354.1 GCA_937884735.1 uncultured Pleurocapsa sp. | reverse complement strand
GCTAAAGCAGTTAACAGAATGTTGCTGTAGTGTGAGTTAGTATTCATTCTGCTGGATATTGGTCGAATCTTTGCATCAAATCTTGTAGTTCTTCTCGACTGGGTTGCCGTCCGTTTTTTCTTAATTCTGCTAAACCAATAAAATATTGTTCTCGCGAATCAGCAGGACAAAACATAATTAAAAACTTGGCTGATTGCTGACTGGGGTTAGAAAAACCGTGAGGAGTATTTTCTGGCACGCTCATCAAAGTTCCCGCTGGGGCAATAATTTTATCTTGATTGAGGATTAACTCTAATTCTCCCTCGACCACATAAAATATTTCCGTCATTGTTTAATGAATATGGAGAGAATAAACTTCGGTATCTGTCTGTAAAACTTAATCTTTACTTGTCAGTTTGAAGGTACATTGGCTTGTACCGATGGTTATCGACTGTCCTTCCCCCGCATGAAGCACTACAGGTAAAGTCATAGTTATTTCTCCTGAGAATCTTAATAATTGCTAATCATGGCAATGGCATCAATTTCAAATAGCATCCCGTCACTTGCCAATCGGGGAACGGGAATTAGGGTGCTGGCTGGCTTATGTTCCAACCAAAAAGATTTTCTTTTGGCAGAAATCAGCTTCAATTTTTCTTCGTTGTGTTCTACCGAAAGAATGGTAATTTTGGCGAGCGACCCACACCGCTTCGCGGAAGCACCCCTGCGGGGCTTGACAGCCAAAGGCTGTCGTTCGCCGTAAGAGGTCAGACCCCGCGTCGCCGCAAGGCGCAAGGGAATGCTGACCTAGCAAGGGAATACGCGAGTTTACGACATCCTTTGGGCTAGCCCCTACCGCCGATAGTGCTGTTTGTAAACTGGCAAAGGCATGTTCCATTAGCTCGGTAAAGCTACCGTAATTGCCCTTTTCATCTGCTCCCCCTTGACCTGCAATGTAAACTAATTCTGACCCCGAAGGAACGACAACCACTTGGGTAAATCCATAGTCAGAAGTATCTGCCATTTGTGGGGGATTAATACGTTTAATTTCGGACACTTTTGTTGTAATTTATTCTCTCTCGATTAAAAGAGATTAGCATTTTGCCTCTGTCTCAGTCTTTCTAAAAGTTGTGTGATTTTGTTCAAATATTGTGAATCAGCGATTTAAATTTCTATTTTTACCAAATCTAAAATTGCTTTTGATAAGACTTGGGAGTCGTGCCGATATACTGCCGAAACACTTTGTTAAAATGACTCTGGCTGGCAAATCCACAGTTTAAAGCTACTTCAAACAGAGGCTGCTTTCGGCTTTGTAGTAATCTTTTAGCTTTTTCGACGCGCTGCTCGATAACATATTGATGGGGAGCAATTCCCATCGCTCTTTTAAACTGAGTGGCAAAATAATATTTATCCATATTTACTATTTCTGCCATAGTTTTTAAACTTAATTTTTTATCTAAATTTGACTGTATATAGTCGATAATCTGACGCAATTTGTTGGGTGATAATCCATCGGTATATCTGCGAAAAATAGGTTTAAAAACACAGTAGTTACGTAGCAAATGTATCCCCAACGCATTAGATAAAGATTCTAAATACAGTTGATTGCCAAAGTTGTCGTTTTGCATTTCTGCAAAAAATAGCTGTGCCAAATATTCTATTAGAGAGTCTCTATCTTTGAGTACTGGCAGCAATTCAATGCGATCTGGATTAAGACATTCTGTCGTAAGAGCTATTTTCCTTAGCAGATTGGGCTTAACAATTAAGTGTAGGGTTCGATCTATAGCTTGCCAATCGGTAAAACCAGAAATCCCAGCAGGATATAAATAGAATTCTCCTCGATCCATCTGTCCATAAAATTCTCCATGATTATCTAAATGAATAACCTGTCGCTCGTTATTCGTTAAAAAAAAGGTTATCAAATGGTAATCAAATCCATTGGGTGTTTCTAATTGTCCTGGTAAATCGTGGCGATAATGAAGATATAAATCTTCCTCCAATCGAACTGAAATACTAGAAATATTTGGTTTTGTTTCAAAGATATATAAAGGATTACGAGACATTAGAAAACAACTTGATACTACGTTTACAGTAACAGATGGGATTTATAAGCATTCAAAATTATAAAGGTGTCAAAACTTTAAATATGAAACGTTACTAATCAACTAAAAAGTGCTGATAAGCAAAAATAGCAGCCTGAGTGCGATCGCGTAAATTCAAAGAGCGTAAGATACTATTAACATGGTTTTTTACAGTGCGTTCAGTAATGTATAGTTCTACTGCAATTTCTCTGTTGCTATATCCCCTAGCAATAAGTTGAAGTACCTCTCTTTCCCTAGCGGTTAACTGTTCCAATTCTGGAGGGGTGGTTAATGACCGAATATCTGTCTTTTGTTCGGGAGAATTGGTCATAGCCTTAGCAAACAATCCTGGTCCCATTTGAGTGTAACCCTGGTTAACGGAGCGAATTGCTTGAGCCAACTCTGAAGAAGGAGTATCCTTGAGCAAATAACCCTGTGCGCCATAGCTCATCGCTTGAGCAACATAGCTATCCTCATCAAAAGTAGTTAAAACCAAAATTTTTATTTCTGGTGCTTGGTCTTGAAGAATACGAATCGCTGCTATTCCATCCATGATGGGCATTCGGATATCCATTAATATTACATGAGGCTGTAAGGCGATCGCTTTTTCTACTGCAACCTGACCATTTTCCGCTTCTCCAACAACTTCCAAATCTGGTTGTGTCTGTAATAAGCTCGATAAACCTTCTCTAATAATGCTTTGATCGTCCACTAGTAATATACGAATCATAGTTATAGGAATGTAAGAATTAACCAATAGGTTTAGACAGAGGAATTTCAATAATTAGCCGACATCCTTGGGAGAAATTGCTGTCGATCGCAAATATTCCCCCTAATGCTCTAGTACGTTCTTCTATTCCTTGTAAACCGAAACCAGTTGTATTGTTGTTTTGATTAAAGCCACGACCATTATCTAGAACTGATAATATAACCTTCTCTGCTGTTTGTTTTAGTTCTAGCTTTACCTCAGTTGCTTGACTGTGTTTAGTGACGTTAGTCAGTGCTTCTTGGACAATACGATAGAGTGCTGTACTCACTTCAACAGGTAATGGAGGGGACAAAATCAGATCCGAAGAGACAGCAATATTAGTATTAGATTGAAACTCGGAGATTAGTTTTTTAACGTTTGTCTCAAAAGATTTTTCTGAAATAGAATTTTGTCTCAAAGTTGCTACAGAAGCGCGAATATTAGCTAGTGCGTCTTTCCCTAGCTGTCTCGCCTTTGCCAAATGATTGGCTGCTTTTAAGCTATCTTCTGCTAAAAATACTGCTGTGTTTTCCAACTGAATACTTTGCGCTGTCAAATAATGACCAACAGAATCATGAATTTCCCTAGCAATGCGATTTCTCTCTTGTAGAGTCGCCTGGTTTTCAATCTGAAGCGCATATTTACGCAGACGACGATTAGCCCGAATCAACTTAGTTCTACTTTTATATTCAGCTAATACTGCTCCAACCAGCAGAAGAACAAATGCTAAAACAAACGCAAATAGCAATGCTGAATTAAATGCCAAACCAAACAAAAATTTTCGTAATTCATCTGGTGGTAGACGCCTGAGTGCACGAGGTAATGGTCTAACCAAGGGAATACCCCAAGGATTGACCCTCATCAAAGTCATAATTTGTATAGCTAAAAAAGAAATATAAGCCAAAACAGCAGTAATAATTCTTCCTCTCCAAGAAAATAACAAGCATCCGCGAATTACTACAATTAAAAACAATACCGCTGAAATTCTTTCTCCACCATTATTTGAAAGAGTAGCCATCCAGCTCAAAAGAAATCCACTTAAAATATAAATTGGTTGAATGACTTTGGAGTTTTGGGGTAGTTTTAAACCCATAAAACCAACCATGGCGATACACATAATTCCTAATGCGCCAGACCAAGGGAAACCAAATACCAAATGATAGCGAGGTCGAGGGATTAAACCGCTAAAAGATCCTATTAAGGCAATTCCCAACAATATCCACTCCAGGTAAAGCAGCAGTTGGAAAGGATGTTTGCGCCAGGTGTTTGCCATTTTAAGTTTGGAAATGATAAATACTGTTTGTTAGTTAGAGGTTGTCTGAAAAGTCTTATGGATTATATTAACGCCTCTAAATTCACCAAGCTTGGGGG
>CAKZYI010000353.1 GCA_937884735.1 uncultured Pleurocapsa sp. | reverse complement strand
AAAACTGTGGAAGCCTAAAAACTGCCAAGCCCAAACCAAATGAGAAATAATCGTGTCTCGATGACGCAGTACGCGATCTAGATTATTATTAACGTGTATTTTTGGGTTGTAATCCCGCACCATAAAGATTGCAGCGTGTGCAGCAGCACCGACAATCAAAAATCCGCCAATCCAAATATGGTGTGTAAATAAAGAAAGGGATGTGGCATAATCTGTGGCTAAGTAGGGATAGGGAGGCATTGCATACATGTGATGTGCCACCAAAATACTCAACGAACCCATCCAAGCTAAGTTCCAAGATAGTTGAGCGTGCCAAGAGGTAGTAAATATTTCATACATTCCCTTGTGACCAGTGCCAGTGAAAGGCCCTTTGTGCGCCTCCAAAACTTCTTTGAAGCTATGACCAATACCCCAGTTGGAACGGTAAAAGTGACCAGCAATAATTAATATTACTGCTACTGCTAAATGACGGTGAGCGGTATCCGACAGCCATAGACCGCCAGTAACTGGGCTTAACCCACCTTTAAAAGTAAGAAAGTCGGAATAGACTCCCCAATTTAAAGTAAAAAAGGGTCGCAATCCTTGAGCAAAACTAGGATATAGCTCCGCCATCATGTTGGCATCAATAAATTCATGGGGGAGAGGAATATCTGCGGGGGCAACTCCTGCATCCAAAAGTTTATTGATTGGTAAAGAAACATGAATCTGATGTCCTGCCCAACCTAGCGAACCTAAGCCGAGCAAGCCTGCTAAGTGATGGTTCATTGCCGATTCGACATTTTGAAACCATTCTAGCTTTGGCGCACGGACATGATAGTGAAACCAGCCTGCGAAGATCATTAACGCAGCCATCACCAAGCCACCGATCGCCGTACAATAAAGCTGGAACTCATTGGTAAAACCAGATGCACGCCACAGTTGAAACAGCCCAGAGGTTATCTGGATGCCGTGAAAACCACCGCCAACATCGCCATTGAGAATGTCCTGACCAAAGATTGGCCACACAACCTGCGCGCTTGGTTTGATCGCGGTTGGGTTAGCTAACCATGCAGTATAGTTGGAAAATTTTGCACCATGATAGTACATCCCACTTAGCCAGACAAAGACTACTGCTAAATGTCCGAAGTGAGCTGAAAATATTTTGCGAGAAACATCTTGTAAGTCGCTAGTATGAGAATCAAAGTCGTGAGCATTGGCGTGTAGATTCCAAATCCAAGTAGTAGTTTTAGGACCTCGCGCCAAAGTGCGGTCGAAGTGTCCTGGCTTTGCCCACTTCTCAAAAGAAGTCGGTACGGGATTTTTATCTACGACAACTTCTGCCTTTTGCTCCGATTCTGGAGGGCTAATTGTCATTTTTATTCTCCTTATATTGAAATAACTAAGGAACTATGTTTGCAAAGATGGAGAAAAACTATTGAGTTTTGATTTTTGAGGCTGAATAAAGCTGTACTAAGGCATATACAACCTAGCAAATGGAAATAAATATATAGCGATTGCCTTATCTAAAAGCAGATCTGCTTAAATAAGCATTTCACCCTAAATTCTGTTCGTATCTAAAAGCTATTAGCTTTTTTAATTCAACTGAAATTTTAAAACCTCAAAAATTACGCCTAGATTCATCAACGCCGATTAGTTACTGCATACTGTCGGTATGGCGATCTTGGCGATCGATAAAATCAGTGTCGAAAGCTACTGGAGATATTTTTTTAGGCTTGTGGGGATGCTTTTTCTGTAGTCTGCTTTGTGCCAAGCCTAAACTGATTTTATTTCTAGAATGCTCTAAATTTGCGTTATGCAAGTTCATAACTAAAAGTTCCTAACTAAAAGGGCAAATACCGATTATTGCTGCGGTTTCCGAGGCCAAAAGCAATAAATCGCTACTAGTAATTGAGTAAGGAAACTAAACTAGAAAACTAGTTTAATTGCCTTGTGTATCTGAGATGAATGGTCTTAATAAAGAATAGCGTTACTTTATTTAGCTGCAATGCAATATTTTACATTGCTCTACTTAAACTTATAGCAGAAGAAATAACCAAACATGCAAATAAATGGTTGTTTTTACAAAACTTTAAGTCTTTGGGCTGTGAAAAATCGAAGATTTTTTCTTTTTGCACTGTAAATATTTGTGAAAAATATAGTCTGATTGAAAATATTTATGTAGAAATAAGGATATAAACACTTTATTAAAAAACCCAATTTAATCGCTGTTTATTTAGGGCGTGTGCTCAATTAGAAAAAAAGGGCTTTTTTCGGTCTTTTAACGACCTACTTCGTCGAAAAATAACCTCCGTAGCGTAGCTACTCAGAAC
>CAKZYI010000352.1 GCA_937884735.1 uncultured Pleurocapsa sp. | reverse complement strand
AATGAGGTCGTTTTCGCTTCTGAATATATCTACGTCACATGAAAAATCTTTGTATTTAAACATTATTCAAAGCGATCGCACTCTCCAAAGAAATTAAAAAATTTCGGTTAAATTTACAGTTAATCCTGGCAAAATATCCTCACCAGAAATACTACTAAGATTGTTTAATGTTTCCTTATCTTTACCATTACGATAAATTTCTACTTCTCTGCTATCGGGATTAATCATCTCCGATGATTCGCCGTTGCAAAGCAACGTCGGATTGCCGTAGGCAATCAACCAGCCTAATTTTACACCGCAGTCCATATATTCTTGCATTTTTCCTTGTGCTTCGGCAAGACTATCGCTAGGAGATAATAATTTGATCGTAAAATCGAGATCTATAGGGGCATAACCGTGTTTTTGTTTGTCACTAAGACTATTCCAGCGATCGCTCGCAATCCAACTGACATCGGGAGATCTGATTGCACCATTAAACATTCTAAAGCCTGTAGAAGAGTCAAATACTTTCCCCAGCTTGCATTGACGATTCCAATACCAAATTTGACCGAATAAATCTCCATTGCGTTTCCCTGCAAGGCTACCTGTTGGTGGCATAACAACTAGTTTCCCGTGTTTGTCGGTTTCAAATCTGAGATCGGGATTGTCGCGACATATCTGTTCGAGATCGCGATTGCAAAGCTAGGCGTTAGCCATCGCCAATTGAATCGGTAAAAGTCTTCAGATTGAGAGTATAAGCCATCTTTCTGGTTTAAAGCGCTAAAGATTATTATAAATTGTCTGCAAAATGGAACTGCAACTGTTCATTAATAAACACCTGAATTTTTCCCCTTTTATAAAATTAACAACTGTAGAATACTGGTAAGTAAAGCGATCGCATAATTATTAATTAATCTATGGAATCTAATTTTTTAACTGCGGTATTTCTCCCTTTAGCTTTGTTTATCATTATGACTAGCATGGGAATGGGTTTAACCCCAAAAGATTTTCGGCGAGTAACTGTCGAACCACAGGCGATATTTTTGGGTTTAACTGCCCAGTTAATTGTTTTACCTATAGTTGGCTTTTTGGTGGCTAGAATATTTTCGCTTTCGCCAGAATTAGCGGTAGGTTTAGTAATTATTTCTGCTTGCCCAGGGGGTTCTACTTCCAATTTAATTAGTTATTTGATTAAAGGAAATGTAGCTTTATCTGTTACCTTAACCGCATTTTCTAGTTTAATTACGGTATTTACTGTTCCATTAGTAGTTAATCTGGCGATGCAAAGTTTTTTAGGAGAAGAAACTGTTTTACAATTTTCTTTGCTAGAAACTACCTTAAAAATTGCCATAATTACTATTATTCCTATTAGCTTAGGAATGCTAATTAAACATTACTTTCCTCTATTTGCCAATAAAGCAGAGAAATTAGTTAAATATTTTTCTTTCTTCTTTTTAGCAATAATTATCTTTGGCATTATATTAGTAGAGAGAGCAAATATAGCTAGCTATATTTATCAAGTTGGAGGGGCAGCTTTAGCTTTGAATGTATTAACGATGGCTTTGGGTTATGGTATTGGGAATATTGCCAAACTACCTCAAGATAGCGTTAGAGCGATCGCTGTAGAGGTTGGGGTACAAAATGGCACTCTGGCGATCGCAATAGCTAGTTTGCCCACTTTTTTGAATAATTCCACAATGGCAATTCCTGCGG
>CAKZYI010000351.1 GCA_937884735.1 uncultured Pleurocapsa sp. | reverse complement strand
TTGTGCATTTTTCTGCACTAATGTTATTTATAAAAGCTTTAATAAAAAAGCGATCGCACTTTAAACAACAATAAGCAGAGGTATTTTAACTAGAGGAAAAAATACTAAATATTTGAGATAGCTCATTTCATTAGTACCACGTTATTGAGTAAAAATATTTAAAGCTTATTGAAAATAGTTATGATTAGTCATAGTGTGCAATCTGCACTATTTTTTATGACTCTGCAAACTTCATTGACAGCCTAGTCTACAACTTACGACAGATCTTAGACGCAATTTTATTTACTATGCTGATGACAATAGCTTAATGCTATAGATTTTCATTTACTAAATTAAATAGAGAGATTCAATTATGTCAATTCCCATGAATGAACGCCGCGACGATATCGTTTATTTTCTGTTGAACAAAATTAAAGAAAATGGCGAAAATATGGAAGAAGTAACCTATACCAAAGAAGATTTTTAAGAAATAGAAGTAACTAAAGATGAGGTGCAGCGACATTTACAGTTTGCGATCGACAGTAAATATTTAGAAGCAGAGATGATGACGGGTAATGACGATTCTGTGTTGGCTGGGTGTAAGAATGCCATGTTAACTACAGAAGGTAGAAACGTATTACGGAAAGATTTCTTTAAGGTTTAGAGATGGATTGTCATAGTAGAGACATGGCATGCCTTGTCTCTACTATGTTGCTATCGCTCTCGTTTTTTCCCTAACTAACATAGAGGTAAAATAAAAGTCGTATAAATCGGGTTCGGATGATTCAAAGCTGCCATCTGGGGCATAATCGCTCAAAACTCTAATCCACTTAGCTCCCTGGCGCATTCTGGAGGTAATTACTGTCCAATTTGTTGGTAATTCATCTTGTGGCTTAAATATTTTTGTCCATATTTTTCCCTGTAACTGGGCAATGAGCGATCGCGGAATGCCTGAATTTACTATCTGTCCCAGATTCATAATTGCTATTTGAGGACAGAGATCGGCGACATCTTCGACTATATGAGTTGAAAGCAATAGTACGCGATCGCGACTTATTTCAGCTAATAAATTTTGAAACCTAATTCATTCCGTTGGGTCTAAACCTGCTGTTGGTGCGTCTACTATAATTAATTTTGGCGAGCCTAGCAGTGCTTGAGCAATGCCAAATCTTTGACGCATCCCTCCTGAAAATGTGCCGAGCTTTTGTTTTCTTTGGTTATAAAGATTAACTAGTTGTAGCTGATGAGCGACTATTTCTTTGCGCTGTTTTGCATTCGTAAAACCTTTAAAAACAGCCAGTTGATTCAATAGATCTTCGGCAGAAACCTGGGGATATACGCCAAAATCTTGGGGTAAATAGCCCAACATAGTTCTCGCCTGACTAGGATTGTTGAGTATATCTACGCCATCAAGGATTATTTCTCCCGAATCTGCATTTTGCAACGTGGCTAAAGTACGCATCAGGCTAGATTTACCCGCACCGTTAGCACCCAATAAGCCAAAAATACCGCGATCTATTTGTAGAGATAAATTAGAGATCGCCTTAATGCCATTAGAATAAGTCTTGTTTAGACCTCTTATTATCAACATGATAGATTTTTCTAAACCTCATAATTTCTGTTTTCCTCCGCACCTTATGCGCCCCTTCTCTAGCTTAATCCTCTTTGAGCATCGTGACATAAAGAGCATCAGCTTCAGGTTTAGATAGAGAGACTAGCTGTTTTTCCACTACTATTTCCACCATATTGCCCAAAGAATTTGTGTTAGCTACTGTTAGAGTTTTGCCAACTACCAAACCTTTAGACAGCAACTTGCCAACATAGCCACCATAAGCGGTTTTATAGCCAACTATGATTGCTTTTGAACCAGTAGTTAACTCTTCGATACCTATTTTAGATTTCATTATTTTCATCTTGACCATCTTACAATTACTTTTTGGGTAATTGTCGAACCTAAACCTATGTACCAATCCTTAACCGCAATTACAATCGAATCAGTAGTTGTTTTACTCACTACTTCAATCTTTACTCCTGGCTTTAATCC
>CAKZYI010000350.1 GCA_937884735.1 uncultured Pleurocapsa sp. | reverse complement strand
ATGCCCATAGGTAATAAATAGCTTTTGCAAATCTTGACTGCGGCATAACAGTATCATCTTTTATTTCATTTTCAAGAATATGATTGAGGATTATTAATTTTGTTTCGGTAATCCTTGCTGTGAATACCATTCAATTGAGTAGCATCTTTAGAAAATGCTTGTTTATTGTAAAAGAATAATAATTAAATACAATCTAGTTTGAGTGCCAAATTAGAATATTTTTTCGTCCGAAAGAATGCTCTACAATCTTGTCGCGATATCATTTAAGACAGATGAGAGATACTTAAAAACTAAAGTATTCTCAACTACGCTGGTGAGTAGCAAGTATATATTTATGACTATTAGTGACAATAAGTTAAATTCTTTACCCAAACCTCCTGGAGACAGTGGGCTACCTTTTATTGGGGAAACGATCGCTTTTTTTTCCGATCCAGATTTCAATCAAAAACGGATTGTCAAATATGGGAAAATCTACAAAACCAATATCTTTGGCACTCCTACAGTAATGATGGTTGGTTCGCAAGCTAATACTTTTTTGTTTAAAAACGAGCATAAGTATTTAGTTTCTAGTTTTCCCAAAAGTGCCCAGATTTTACTGGGGAAAAAGTCATTGTCGGTTAATAACGGTAGTTTTCATACTTCTCGTCGTAAGCTGCTATATCAAGCATTTCAACCTAGAGCCTTGAGTAGTTATATTCCAACGATGGAAAGAATTACTGAAGAGTATATGCAAAAGTGGTCAAAGAAGGGTAATTTAACTTGGTATTCAGAAATACGTAACTATACTTTTGATATTGCTAGTAATTTGTTTTTAGGTGGAGATGGCGGTTCAAAAAGCTATCTTGCCGAGCTTTTTATCGAATTTAGTGCTGGTTTGTTCACTATTCCCCTCAATTTACCCTGGACAAAATTTGGTAAAGCTTTAAAAGCGCGTCAAAAATTACTAAAGCATTTGGAATTGATTGTAATCAAACGCCAACAAGCCAAAAATCCAGGAACAGATGCTTTGGGGCTATTAATTCAAGCTAAGGATGAAGAAGGCAATAGCCTTACTTTGGAAGAATTGAAAGATCAGGTACTGTTGTTGTTGTTTGCAGGACATGAAACCTTAACTAGTGCAATTTCCTCTTTTTGCCTCCTCACGGCACAACATCCAGAAGTATTGGAAAAATTAAGAGAGGAACAAGATCGGCTAAATATTACTGGCACTCCTACTCTAGAAGATCTAAAGGCAAAGACTTAATTAGAGCAGGTGCTGAAGGAGGTCAAGCGGTTAATTCCTCCTGTGGGTGCTGGTTTTAGAGGAGCAGTGGAAACTTTTGAATTTGGTGGCTACTGTATTCCTAAAGGCTGGAATGTTCAATATCAGATTGCCCAAACCCACAAGGATGAAGATATTTATCCCGAAAGCGATCGCTTTGACCCCAATAGATTTGACCCAGACAAACCCGCTGATAAACAAGCAAGCTTTGGCTATATTCCCTTTGGTGGTGGCTTGAGGGAGTGTATCGGTAAGGAATTTGCCCGTCTAGAAATGCGTTTGTTTGCATCTAAAATATTGCAGAATTATCAGTGGGAACTTGTTGAAAATCAAAACCTAGAATTGATTACTGTTCCTATTCCTCGTCCCCGTGATGGCTTAAAGGTTCATTTTCGATCGCGTTAATTTTTGGGAGTTTTCTTTTGATCCAAACGGGCTGCTGCTTCTAGGGCAGATTTATTTCTCGCTCTTTGGGCATACTTTTCTAGCTGTTTGATGTCCATTCCGCTGAGGATGCTCAAGTCTTCTAATTCTATGCCCTTCATTAGCATTTCTACACACCAAGTTTGTTGTGCTTGGAAAATTTGCGGATTTTCTCCTTGGGGAG
This sequence comes from uncultured Pleurocapsa sp., assembly GCA_937884735.1. GTDB lineage: Bacteria > Cyanobacteriota > Cyanobacteriia > Cyanobacteriales > Xenococcaceae > Waterburya. Next base: position 9,562 of record CAKZYI010000350.1, on the reverse strand, counting down.
TCAGTAAATCTGCGGTTAACTCTTGCCAAATATTCTGTAATTCTGCTTCAGTGATAGCGGTACTTGCATCATTAATAAAAATTGCTGCCAGCTCATCTTTGCGGCTTTTTAGCCATTGAGTCAGAGGATTGGTTGATGTTGAACCATAACGAAAACCCATCACCCATTGATTAATGGGTACTTGTCGCTCTGCACCATAGTTTATTTGCAATATATGCTGTTGGGGTTCAACCACCGAATGCGATCGCTCTAAATGTAGCACTTCTTGTAAAGATAGCCCTGCCCCAAACAAGACATAAATTAAGGCATACTCTTGCTTTCCTGTTTTTTTAGCTTTACGAAAAAGCGATCGCACCTAACTGGCTGGTAAATCTTCAATTTGCCTTGCTTCTAGTTTAACAATCCTAGTTTCGGTAACGGCTAAACTGCTCGATGTCTTCTCGGAAACGGCAAACGAACCTTGCAAAAATAGACTGACCAAATTCTCTAGAAAATCATCCTGTTCTTCCCCAAAATTATACCCTTCAGTGCTTGACTCAATGACAAAATAACCAATTAAAATAAAATTAAGCAAATTAACAATTTGTTCTGCTGTCAGATCACTTGTCAAACCTTGAGCAGCGATCGTATCTTCTAGGTAATTTGCCACATAACGGTTTGCCTCATTTAAACCCTTTCCCAATGCCAAGCGATTTTCTATAGGATAGTTTCCCGATTCTCCAACTATCGAACGAACTAGATCTGGAGCTTTATTTAAAGTCCGCAAACTTTCTTGAGCATATTCTTGTAAAAAATCAGCCACATTATTTTTACTATTAGCCTGTTCTACCAAAGCATGAACCAATTTAGCAAATACTGCCGAATCTTCCAGTACGGCTAAAAGCAAGCGGTACTTGTTGCCAAAGTTACGAAACAAGGTAACTTCGTTAACTTGAGCGCGTTCGGCAACCGCTCTAGTCGTGGTTTCTGTCACACCTCTTTCGGCAAATAGATCTAAAGCAGCTTCAATTAGACGGGCTTTGGTGGACTTTCGGGGGGTGGACATCTTTTACTGGCTATGACTTTAAATCTATTTTAGTTAAACAGACTATTTTGGCTCTTAATATAAGTTTAATGTTTAAATTGCAAGTAACACTTGCAATTTTCAAAACCAGTCTGTTACACTGCCTAATGTAAGTAACACTTGCAAAACTATATTTCAAGATTACACCCATAAAACCCAGTGAGCCTCTGACAAAACATAGCCCAGTGAGCTTGCCTTTAAATGAGGGTAATCAAAAAGCTAATTACGACAAACTATTTAGCTTCATAACCTTAAAAAGTATTTTAGGACAAGTTAGTATGACACAGCAGTTAATTGCGCCCCAAAACAAGCCAAAGGTTCAACCTGAACCAGAAAAACTGGATTTATCTTGGGTTAATATTTTCTTCTTTGCAGCGTTTCACATCATAGCTCTTGTAGCAGCACCCTTCTGTTTTTCTTGGTCTGCACTGGGTATAGCCGTTTTCTTACACTGGTTGACTGGTAGTATTGGTATCTGTTTGGCATATCACCGCATATTAACTCATCGCAGTTTGGAAGTACCCAAATGGTTAGAGCGTGTTCTTGTAACTTGTGGAGCATTGGCTTTGCAGGGGGGGCCGATCTTTTGGGTAGCAGGACACAACCTACACCACGCTCATACTGAAGACAATGAGAAAGATCCCTATTCAGCCAAGAAAGGTTTCTGGTGGAGTCACATGGGTTGGTTGATGTTCCAGCAAGAAAAGTATTTTGATTACGACCACTACAAAAGATATGCGCCCCGCGCCAACAGAGATCCTTACTATCGTTGGTTAGAGAATAATTTTATCCCCGTACAGATTGCTTTAGGTTTTCTTTTACTTGCCATCGGCGGCTGGTCATGGGTAGTATACGGTATTTTTGTTAGAGCCGTAACGTTGTGGCACTGTACTTGGTTCGTAAACAGTGCGACTCACTTTTGGGGTTACAAAAACTTTGAATGTGAAGATGGTTCTCTCAATCTTTGGTGGGTTGGTATCCTTGCTTATGGAGAAGGATGGCACAACAATCACCACTTCAACCCCCGTGTTGCCAAAGCTGGTCAGCGTTGGTGGGAAATAGATGTTACCTGGTGGGCAATTCAAGTACTGCGGGGTTTAGGTCTAGCCAAGAAAGTTGTAATGTAGCTACAAAGATTTGAGTAACAGTAAAAATATAAGACTGCTTGATTACAAAGCGGTCTTTTTTTTGCAGATTATATTACTTAATATTCTATTTTTTTATTTGTTTGGGTAATCTAATATACATAAGATTACTTTATTTAGTTCCATTTCATAGATGAGTGACAATATTATTAGGTTTCTAGAAGAAGAATTAGTAGTTTTGGGTTCTTTTAATGCAGATAAAACCCAGGTAAACTTTAACGAATGTATTTTTAACAAAAAAGCTAGTTTTTCTTTGGCACAAATTGAAGAAGCCTTAGAAATCTGCCAAGAATTATCTCAAAACAATCAAATTAGTTTATTAGTACAGCACCGCGATCGAGTTTCAGTTTGGGTAGAATAGTAGAACGGGCGATCGCAACTGTAGCTATTTTCTCTAAAACTCAACATATGTAAAGCATCAATCGAGAAAGACTAAACTGCATTTATTGTAGATCCTTAAAATCATATATTACATAGTACAATACAATTATATTGAATAAATAGTCAAGTAATTTCAATCGCTTCTAAAAAATCTGTCAACATCTTTATTTATATACTTTTCATCTTCTATTTGTATCTCTAGCCTCAGAAAATATATTTTGAGTATATTTATAGGTACTAAATATAGGATTATACATATAGTTTAAAATCATTACAGAAAGCTTTAAGGCGGGCAATATACCTTTTGTGCTAGAATTTTTGAGTATTTTTTCATAATTTAAAAAATCCAAACCTTTAAGGCATTTTTCGGAGAAACTACATGGCTAGCAATTACGGTGCAGATCAGATTCAAGTTCTTGAAGGTCTGGAAGCAGTACGGAAACGTCCAGGGATGTACATAGGTTCGACAGGACCAAAAGGACTACATCACCTAGTGTATGAGGTGGTGGACAACTCCATCGATGAAGCACTTGCTGGTTTTTGTACCCATATAGAGGTCGATATTAACAGTGATGGTTCCATAACGGTAACTGATGATGGACGGGGTATTCCTACAGGTATACATCATAAAACAGGTAAATCGGCGTTAGAAACCGTGATGACAGTTCTCCACGCTGGCGGTAAATTTGGAGATGGTGGTTACAAAGTTTCTGGTGGTTTGCACGGTGTAGGGGTATCTGTTGTTAACGCCCTTTCCAAGCTGGTAGAAGTTACAGTTTGGCGAGACAAAAAAGTTCATGTTCAACGCTACGAAAGAGGAAAACCTCAAGGCAAATTAGCCGTAGAAGCTAACAAACAAGACCCCAAACGTACGGGAACATCAGTTCATTTTGTTCCTGACGACAGTATCTTCACAGAAACAACTACTTTTGAATATGAGATTCTGGCAAAGCGTCTTAAAGAGTTAGCTTATCTTAATGCAGGAATTAAGATTACCTTTTCAGACAACCGAGACGAAGACATCCGCCAGGATATTTATTGTTACGAAGGTGGAATCAAAGAATATGTCGAATATATGACGAGGGAAAAAGATCCTCTTCATCAAGAGATTATCTACGTCAATAAAGAGAAAAAAGGCGTAGCAGTAGAAGTTGCACTGCAATGGTGTATTGATGCCTATAGTGATAATCTTTTGGGCTTTGCTAATAATATTCGTACTGTTGATGGAGGCACACACCTAGAAGGATTAAAAACTGTCCTAACTCGGACAATGAATACTTTTGCTCGCAAGCGCAATAAGATTAAAGACAACGAATCCAACTTGGGTGGGGAAAACGTTAGGGAAGGTTTGACTGGTGTAGTTTCAGTTAAAGTACCCGATCCTGAATTTGAAGGACAAACTAAAACTAAGCTAGGTAATACAGAGGTTCGTGGGATTGTAGATTCTCTAGTGGGAGAAGTTCTAAATGATTATTTAGAGTTTAATCTAAATGTTGGCGATGCCATCATTGAAAAAGCACTCCAATCGTTCAAAGCAGCAGAAGCAGCACGCCATGCAAGGGAATTAGTTCGCCGTAAGTCGGTATTAGAATCATCTCCTCTACCAGGAAAATTAGCAGACTGTAGTTCCCGCGATCCTGAAGAATCCGAGATCTTCCTCGTGGAAGGAGATTCAGCTGGTGGTTGTTTTTCTGGCGATACAGAAATAGCCTTAACCGATGGACGTTCTCTTAGTTTTAAAGAGTTAGTAGCCGAACAAGAACAAGGTAAACAAAACTTCTGCTATACAATTCGCCAAGATGGCAAAATTGGCGTAGAAAAGATTGTCAATGCCAGAGTTACGAAACAAGATGCCAAAGTTATTAGAGTAACTCTTGATAACGGTGAAGAAATTATCTGTACTCCAGATCATCGTTTTTTATTACGAGATGGTACTTACAAAGCAGCAGAGTCTCTTACAGCAAATGATTCATTAATGCCTTTATATCGCAAACTATCTGACATTAATAAATCTGGTATTACCATTGATGGTTATGAGATGGTTTGGGATGCCCTTTCTGATTCTTGGCTGTTTACCCATACTGTCGCTGATTGGTATAATCGTTGGCAAGGAGTTTATAAACAGGAAGATGGAGAACATTGCCATCACATTGACTTTAATAAGCTAAACAATAACCCCAGTAATTTACAAAGGCTTTCGGCAGAAGAACATCTTGCATTACATCGTACTCATGTCGAAAAAACTTTACATCGTCCAGACGTAATCGAAAAATGTCGCCAAATCCGTCAAAGCGAAGAATTTCGTTCGATGATGAGTCAGCGCATGAAACAGCCAGAGACGAGAGAAATCTTATCTCAAAAAGCTAAGAAGCAATGGCGAGATGAAGCTTATAAAGGTTACATGCTAGAGAAATGGCGAGAATTCTACGACAGTAATGAAGAATATGGCGTCTCAAATCGCGAACAACTAAACCAAGCACAACGAGAGTACTGGAGAGAGGAAGCAAATAAATTAGCTCAGTCTGAAAGAGTAAAAGAGTACTTTGCCAAACATCCCAAAGCCAAACAAGAACTATCGAAAACTGCTAAGAAACAATGGCAAGATAAAGACTTGTTAGCATGGCGCAAAGAAAAAACTAAATCACAATGGACGGACGAATTTCGTCAGAAACGTCGTGCAGCTTTAGCCAAAACCTATTATCGAAAAACTCTTGCTGCTATAAAACAGATAGAAATAGAACGAGGTATTGTTGCCTTAGACAGGTTTCGTCAACATCGTCTTGAAACTAAAGACAAATCATTACTCAAGTTTGATACTTTCACGAATCGTTACTTTGCAGGAAACAAAGAAAAAGCTTGAGAAGCAGTTGCCAACTACAATCACAAAGTTGTTAAAATCGAACCCGTCCCAGAAAGATATGATGTCTACGACATAGAAGTTCCTCATTCTCATAACTTTGCTTTGGCTAGCGGTGTATTTGTTCATAACAGCGCGAAACAGGGCAGAGATAGAAGATTTCAGGCAATTTTGCCCCTCAGAGGTAAAATCATCAATATCGAAAAGACTGATGACACCAAAATCTATAAGAATAATGAGATTCAGTCGATGATTACCGCCCTTGGTTTGGGTATCAAAGGCGAAGAGTTCGATCCTTCTCAACTGCGCTACCATCGCATAGTAATTATGACGGACGCTGATGTTGATGGGGCGCACATCAGAACCTTGATTTTAACTTTCTTCTTCCGCTATCAAAGAGAATTAGTAGACCAAGGCTATATTTATATCGCTTGTCCTCCCTTGTATAAGCTAGAAAGAGGACGCAACCATCAATATTGCTATAGCGATCGCGAATTGCAACAGCGAATTGATGAATTTCCCGCAAATGCTAACTACACCATCCAGCGTTTTAAAGGGTTAGGTGAGATGATGCCTCAACAGCTTTGGGATACCACCATGAATCCTGAAACTCGCGCTATGAAAAGAGTAGAAATTGACGATGCAGCTGAAGCTGATCGCATCTTTACCGTCCTGATGGGCGATCGCGATGCCCCAAGACGGGAATTTATCGAAACCAACGCACCTAAGTTAAATCTAGACGATCTAGATATTTAAGCTTTGTCGATTAAAGCATAAGTTGAAATATTTACTCATAAAGTGAAACACTAAATACGGTTAGTCTTAGTTGGTTAACCGTATTTTTGTTGATTCTAAAAGAAAAGCAATTGCTAGTGTATAGAAATACGGGTTTAGATTAGGATATTTATTACTTATTACTTATTACTAGTATAGTTTTTTGTTTTAATAATGAATAAAAATTTACTCTAGCTTTTTTTATCAATTATAAATTTTAAATCAAACTTTTTAGTTTATAAAACATATTACAGCCTATTATGACATTTGATAGATATATAGCCATGTCAGGAGTTCATATAATAAAAAAATAAGATATAAAAATAAAAAAATTGTTCACATGATTACAGCACAAAGCGAAAAAAAAGAATGTATTTTAGTTGTAGATGATTCTGAAGATAACTTATATTTGATGCAGTTTATTTTAGAAAGTCAAGGATATAAAGTAAGTTTGGCAGATAATGGTCAAGATGCTCTTAGCAAAATTGAAAGATGCCATCCAGATTTAATTTTACTTGATGTAATGATGCCACGAATGAATGGATATGAGGTAGTTAATCAATTACGAATAGACGAAAATTTATCCTCTATCCCTGTATACTTCATAACAGCCGATAAATACTTTAGATGGTGTAAGGCGATCGCCGCAGGTGCAGATGGCATAATTTATAAACCAATTAATATTGAGGAGTTATTACAAATAGTCAAACAATCTTTAAAATCTGTTGACGATTCGGCGACGAATAGAAGATAAGCAATTAGGAATGTAAGAATAAAAAGTACAAAATATTATTTACCGCCGTTTTATAAAAAAGCAATTTTAATTGAATAAATTGTAAATAAACCATCTACTAAATGTAGGTATGAATAAAAAGCTTTCAATCAAAACATTATAGACCCAGCGAGGAGTATGTAAATTCACTAGCCAAATATAAATAATATTAACTATTGTGGCTAATACTATTTCTGGGCTATAAGGCATCAAGTTTGCCAACCAAGCACAAACCAAAATTATCAGCATCAAAAAGTTGATCGCTGTCAAAATAATTTTAGCCTTTTTAAGACCTACCATAATTGGTAGAGTAATTACTCCTTTATTTTTATCTGATTCCAAATCGCGAATATCGAAAATATGGGAATTAGTCACAATAAAAGCGAACATAAAAATAGTGACTAAGGCAGCTTTATAATCAAATGAATTTTTAGCATAAGCTAGAGGCAAAATAATTACTGCATATGTGAGAACTCCTCCGACAATCCAAGCTTTAGAACTAGGAATATCTTTTAAACGATATAATTGCCATTGCGACTCATTTTTCATTGGGAAGAAAGGCGTGCCATAAAGTAAAGGAACTAATCCTACAACGCTGGCATATTTAACATTAATTGGCGCATAAAAAAGTAGTGCTGCAGTAGTGAAAATTGCAGCCAACAACAAAATCCAAATATATGGTTTGCAGAAAAATAACTGTGCTTTGCGATCGGGAATTTTTTGGACATAAGAGGCAATAATACGGTCTAAATTGTAGGGTATTAAACCAGATGTAAAAATAAGAGCGATCGCTTGCCAGTTGCGTTCTAATCCTAGAATTTCTTGGGTATATATTCCTAAAGAAGCGATCGCAGCAGCCACCCAAATACTAGGATAAATAACTAGCTGTGTGAAGCGATCATATAACCAGTGAAAAAAAGAAAATTGTAATTGTTTATTTGCCAAAATTTTTTAAACGATTATTGTAATAATAAGAGAAATTTGGGACATAAGGTCACTGATTTTAGCTTGGGTCTTAAACTACTTTAAGAGCGATATTTTTAATCATATTTCTTTACTAAGTAGGTCAACCTAAGTAAAGTAAAGTTCGTAGTTAACACTTCAGGGTTATTAAACCCTTATTTGGTAATGGCTAAAGCCATTACTATATGCCCTAAAAGATTAGTTACGGCAACGGTCATCACTAGCTTTTGAGGTTTCCTCAAAAGACGTGACCTCAACTATGCGCCTTACTTTCGGTTATGCTTGCGGTATCCTTTAGGACACGAAGCGGTATCCGTGATAAACAAACATTATCTATTTTATGTTTGATAAAGTGGAGCTACTTATTTAACATTTGATACTTGAGAAAATTTATTGGGTTTTATTCTAATAATTTCAAAACGAGAGGCGGGTAAAAGTAGATCAATATTAGGCATTTCTTGATGACAACTAGGGCAGAACCAATAAACCCTATTGCCACTCAAATGCCTCAACAAACGTTCATGACAGCAAATGCAATTATTCATTTTAAAATTTCCGCGTTTGATTACTATTTATTATTTCTATGTATTTATAAAATAATTGTAAAATTAGAGTTCAAAACTTGCTGTCATTCAAAAGATATACTTGAACAAAATAGTAATAAAAGTTTATTTATGAATTTTATTAAATTGAAGATACTTATTAATTATTTAGGTGAAATAATAGTAATTTAACTATAGTTTTTTATAAAGCTGAATTATTTAATTCTAAATTAAATGTAACTTCGCGAACCCCAGGGATTTCTTCTGTTTCTTTTATGACATGACGAGCTACATCTTGGTCTTTTACTCTTCCTAAAAGTTTTACTGAACCATTAGCAATAGCAATAGTCAAATTATCGCTACTATATTTCTCAATGGTCTTTTCGATCCTTTCATCTCTCACAGCTTCTCTTCTGGTGCGATCGGCACATTCCATACCGCTATAATAATCACCACCTGGAGTCATATTTAGGTCTTCTTCTAATACCTGTTGCTCCTAACTAAATTTTTGATAGCACCTGGCTATAATACGTCCGTATCTGTTAGTGCATTCCAGCAGCTAGAATAGCTGAAAATTGCAATTCCCGTCATCATGACAGTTGAATAAAACAAACCTTTTTTCTCAGTTGCGATTCTGCTCGAAAGTGTAATTCCTGCAACTGCTATTTACTACCTTTGATAATTCTGTTGGAAATAGCACCCCTAAATCATCTTGGAGTATAAACAAAAACTAATGACTAATGACTAATGACTAATGACTAACGACAGTTATAATCAATCATTCTCTAGTTTCAAATAGGGTTGCTCAAGTTTAATTTTCTCTTGGTATCAGCAAAAAAAAAGAACCGATATACATTTCTTACGACCTTTTTCTCCTAGTTCTAAATCGGCAACTTTCTATATTGCTTGAACCTCCGCGATCGCTTTATTCTAATATTTAGCAATAAGCCAAGACAGCTAAAAATTTAGTCAATGTAGAAATAAAATATTTTGTTGTTTATATATTAAAAAATCTAGCTATTTTCATGTTCTAACTAAAGATATAAATTATTTTTTCTCCCAAAG
>CAKZYI010000349.1 GCA_937884735.1 uncultured Pleurocapsa sp. | reverse complement strand
ACTCCCGATATTGAAGTTTACGACGGGGAGTTTAACGAAGTTACCGAACAGTTAGATTTTCTCAATCCTTTTGAGGCGGAGGGTTATGCTGAGTACAATATTCAGCTAATTGATGGTTCTCTGTTTGTGGCTTATGCTCGACCTAATCCAGAACTACCAGGGGATGAGGTTATCGAGCCAGGTTTGGGTAGAATTGCCGAATTTGACCTGGAGGGGAATTTAATTTCTACCTGGGATGATGGGGGGTTGCTTAATGCTCCTTGGGGGTTTGTAGTTGCTCCTGATGATTTTGGCGAGTTTAGTAATGCGCTATTAGTATCCAACTTCGGCGACGGGACAATTGTGGCATTCGGCGAACCAATTGTTATTGATTGCTTATGGGGCTTAACATTTGGCAATGTGGCGAGTTTAGGGGAAAGTAACGACCTCTATTTTGCTGCGGGTAATGACTTGGGAGACAATGCGGGAGATGGGGTGTTTGGTAAGGTAGAATTTACTCCCGATATCGATCCTGTTCCTGAAGGGGGCGACGAAACTATTACGGGTACTCCCGAAGACGATCTCTTAACTGTCGGTGGTGACAATAATATTATTACTACTGATACGGGCAACGATACAATTACCGCTTTGGGAGACAATCAATTTGTAGAAGCGGGTGACGGAGACAATATTATTAGCATTGGCAGTGGTGAAGTTAACGCTGATGATGGAAATAACTTTATTGCTGCTAGTAACGGCTCAACGAGCGTAGCAACAGGATCGGGTGACGATACGGTTAATTTAGTCCGAGGAGATAATACTGTTCTAGTAGAGGAAGGCAATAATCATGTTGTTACTGGTGCGGGTAATGATGAGATTATGACTGGATCTGGAGACGACACGGTACATGCTGGCGCGGGAGATAATAATTTAGATCTCGGAGATGGAGATAATTTAGTCAATTCTGTCGTTAATCAAGATAATTTTTTAGTTTCCGTTGGTAATAATACTATTACTACAGGAACAGGAGCAGATACTTTTGAAATCGCCCCAGGAGAAGGTATCGCTACCATTACTAATTTCGATACGAGCGATCGCTTTATTGTAAAGGGCTTCAAACCAGATTTGTCTGGAGTAATAACTTTTGACGACCTAACTATCTCTCAAAATGAAGCAGATACGATTATTCAACTAGCGGGTACCGATGATGTTTTAGCAGTATTGCAAAACACCGACGCAAATACAGTCAATGAAAGTAATTTTGGAGGGATTAACGTGACAAACATAACAGAAATCGAATCCAACGATACCCTAAATACCGCTACCTCTTTAGGAACTATCGATGCTAATAATTCCGCAATAGTTACAGGAGAATTAGCTTTTGATTTTGAGAATAATCCTGGGATAGACGATACCGAAGATGTTGACCTGTACAGTTTTGAACTCAGTGCTGGGGATACTGTTGCGATCGATCTAGATGAAGTAGGAGATTTCTCCTTCCTCGCCGAACTTGCTCTATTCGACGGGGAAGGAAATAATGTTGCTCAAGGAACATTCTTCAATCCTGGTACGGACGATGCTTTTACCTCTTTTCTACCCTACATTGAATATACTGCCGAAACAGATGGTACTTACTATGTAGGAGTTAGTTCTACCTTTAATACTTTCTACGATCCGACTACTCCAGGTTCTGGTAGCGGTGATGCTTTCCGCGATTTTGGCTTTGATATTGGCAGCTACGAACTAGAAGTTAATTTAGTTGAAAATAACGTTATTGATATTGACCCCCCCGTATTTCCTGCGGTTTTGCCCCCTGAAGATGCCCCTGTAGTTTCTCTTAACACTATTACTGGTACTTATGGTTTGGATGAAACCTTAATTTCTCAAGAATTAATCGAGTCGGTTGAAGGTATCTCTCCAGAAGAAGGTACAGGAGGCTCAGTAATTACATTAGTGTTGAACGCCGAGGGCGAAATTCCCGCAGAGGGAATTCCTGTCTTAGTTAACAGCGATATTAATTTAGCAGATTATGCTTTAACCTTTGAACCATTCTTCAGAGGTGTAGAAATCATCGATCCTCTATTCGATGCCGACGGCAATCCTACAGGGTTCTATTTAAACCTAACTGCTAACAATGCCGTAATTAACTTAACCCTACAAGACAAAGCCGAAGTAGAAACCGACGGTGCAGAATCGGCTACCTTTACCCTAGAACAAACCCCCAACTATAATATTAATCCCGACGCTAGCAGTTCCACAGTTACCTTTTACGACAGCGTGGAAATAGCACCCGCACCTACTGTAGAGCCTGTGGTGAGTTTGGATATTAGCGACGGCGAATTAATTGAAACCGAAGGTAACACAGCAACTTTTAACTTCTCTCTTAGCGAAGCACCACCAGAAGAAGGAGTAGTAGTTTATGTTAATACCTTTTTCTTTTATTCTTGTTTGGAAAAACAGACTTTTATCGAGTTAATATTTTTATTTTATTAATAGTTAAATACGAAAAAAAAACTAAACATACCTATGATATCAAACAATTTTTGAAACCTTGTACCGATTTATACACAAATT
>CAKZYI010000348.1 GCA_937884735.1 uncultured Pleurocapsa sp. | reverse complement strand
ATCCGATTAACTCAGTAATCTAAATACACGGACAAGATAATTTCCAGAGAAATTACTTTAATTTAATTAAAATTTTCTAAATTAGAGCACTATTTTCACGCTGTAATTGACGAATATTTAGAAGACTGCCAGGCAATGAATAAGACACCAGACAAACCCTTTTCTGGTCGATAACTTCAGTAATAAATGTTTAATGTTCAATGGTAAATGTTTAATGAACAGTCATACAATAAGTAGCTAAAACTTCAATGCAATTTGCGATCGCGCCTAAATGAGCAATTTCATAACCGTGGGTATTTTGAGTGGGAAAACTCAGGCAAGCACCGCGAGATACATGTCCAAATTTCATGGCAATAGAAGCATCGCTGCCAAAGCCATCAATCACGGCTAATTGCAGAGGAATATCAGCTTTTTTAGCTGCTTGACGTATTTCAGCATTCAAAAATTCGTCATAAACACCATAATTATCTTGAGAAAGCAGTACGGGGGCTTCTCCTGACTCGATGGGATATTCATCTGCAAGGGGACAAATTTCTAGAGCAATTAAAGCATCCAGTTTTTGATTTTGAGTGAAATATAGTGCGCCAATTGCACCAACTTCTTCTTTTGCCGATGCTACAAGATATATATCTACAGGAGGAGCGATGATTTTAGCAGCAAGCTCTAATAAAATGGCTACTGAAGCTTTGTTATCTAGGGTGTAGCTAGCGATATAGTCATTTAGTCGGAAAGGCTGTATGCGATGATTGCCAATAACTACTTTTGTTCCAGGGCGCACTCCACAAATTTCTAATTCTTCTAGGCTACATTTAGACCCTCCAAGACGGCGTACATGCAAACAACCATTACTATCAATTGATTTAACTAGCATTCCTATCTCGTCTTTGTGAGCGGTAATTGCCATCGCTCTTTCAGAGCTTTTACCAGGAATCTTCGCGATTACATTACCTGCTCGATCTTGCCAGTTGTCTATCTTTAAAGCTGTAAATTGCTCCAATAAAACTCGATCTATTTCTGTTTCTACTCCACTAGGAGAATGATGTAAAACTAACTCTTAGATTTTATCAAAAATTTTATCTTTAGCGATCGTTGCCATTCTAATTTACTGTGCAATATGTTCAAATACCCTTTTAATATAGTAAAAATCCCCAGAGTTGATGTTTCTGAGGATTGTTATAATTACAATTAAGCTTTCGTACAGTGATAAATACTATTCTTTACCTACAACCTGAGCTTTAAGAGATTCAAACTCTTGTCCTAATTCTTCACGAGAAGATCTTGTTAGTAGATAGCGATAGACAAACCAGCCAGTATAACCTAAACCTACTAGCTCAAACATGGGGGCGAGTAGAGGAATGTCATTGATAGCTGCTACAACCGCTAAAGTTACTTTGACTGCAACTATGCCTAAGAAAATAAGTAGTAAATTAACTAATAGTTTTTGGTTGTCGTCTACAAACTCTTTGATGTAGTCAAAGATTTTAGTTAAAAAACTTGTGCCAATATTCTGATATTCTTGAACTTGAGTATCTGCGGGGGCAGTTTTAGTAGCAGTAATTTTGCCTGCAGATTCATTCCCAAAAGCTGTTGTGCTGACTTCAGTTTGGGTTACTTCTGGAGTAGTATTAGCTTCCATATTTTACGCTCTCCTATGGTTTAAATGAATATTAGTGTGTTGTTGTTTTAGGTTTACTATGATGACTATACTTTTGCTAATAGTACCAAACACTTTCTGGTGTCGATCTAATTATTAAAGCAATTTTTAACAGTCTGGAGTATTCTCTCACAGTATAATAGGGTATCTGAGATAGATTGTAAGCATTACTCGGCAATATTACTGCTTTTCAACAGATTATGGTCTTTGAATAGCTTTAATCGCCCCAACTTGCTCAATTAATCTTAATTTTGACTTTATATTGGACTTATCATAACTTAGTTAAGCGATTGACTGCTAATCTACAAAAAGTGGGATATCCTATCATTTCTAATAAGATATCCCAACTAATTTGATATTTAATCGACCAAGAGTATTAGAGCGTGCGATCAATACTTTTTTGTTCTAGACCATTGCTGGCTTTTGATTTGCTGTTACTTCTTCTCTAGATTTAGCCGCACGACAATTTATCTGACAAGAGTTGTTAGGACTTTCAATCAGCTTGATCTTATCCAACTCACACCCTAACTCTTTTACGGGCGATCGCAATAAATCAGCAATACGTACTGCAATATTCTCTGCAGTGGGTACAACTTCTGCAAAGTAAGAAATGTCTTTATTCAAAAAAGTATGGTCAAAAGGTTCGACAACATATTCATTGATCGCTTTTTGTAGTTCGCCCAAGTCAACCAACATACCCGTGCGATCGTCTATTTCACCTGCTACCGTAACTTCTAGGTGGTAGTTGTGTCCGTGTCCATTGGGACGAGCGCACTTACCATAAATCTCTTGGTTTTCTTCAAAGCTGAGACTAGGTATTGCCAAACGGTGAGCAGCACTAAAATGAGTTTTAACGGTTAAAGTAGCTTCCATATTATTTCCTTGATAGTCTGTCCAAAGTTCGGGATGTTCAAATAGTTGAATGTTAACTAGAGGTAGATGAGGTGCCAGTTTATGCCAAATTACCCTGGCGATGTTTTCTGTAGTGGGTAGGGTTTGCTCGAATTCTGACCAAGTATCATTGAGGTAAGAATAGTTGAGTTGGCTAGTAACTTCTTTTTTAATTACTTGCTTGACTACAGACAAGTTTTCTACCATGCCATATTTATCTAGATCTCCTTCTAAAGATACGTACAAAACATAGTTGTGTCCGTGTCCAGGGAAACGACTACAAGCACCGAAAAGACGCTTATTTTCAGCTTCGTCTAGTTCGGGTAGCCAGTAGCGATGACTCGCAGAAAACTGAGCGCGACGATTAATAGTGCATTTCATATATTGTGTTCAATGTAACTTAGCTTAATTTCGTATTTACGGGCTTGAGCCTTTTAAGTTTGAGACTTGGAAAATGTAAAGTTTAGTAAACTATTAATTTATTATAGCAAGATTAGGGTGTTTCCTTTAATCTGTTTGAGTTCGGTTCATTGCCCACATCACAATAAAAAACACTGCCAAATCAAAAATAATTAACTAGCTATTAATTAATTAGTCATTAACTAGCTATTAAATCTAAATAAATGCCTAACACCTCAATCCAAACTCTTGCATCTCAGTCTGCGGGAAGAGATTTTGGTGCGACCCCGCGTCGCCGTCAGGCGCAAGGGAACGCGCACCAAAAAAGAGATGCGGCTTGAGTAGTGTGTATATACATGAGCTTGTCCAAGTACTCCGAATTAGCTGTATCTATACCAATAGCAGAGATTTATAGCAATACGTATCAAAGTTAGGACACTTAGAGAAATTGCTACTTGCCCTTCGGGAGGTGCGCGTTCCGCACGAGCAAAGCTCGAAGTCGCGCCTAGCGACGCTCTGAGCCGATAGGCTCTGCCGCCTTCGGACGAACAGGGCTTCGCCCAAACGTCTGTAAAGCAGACTTAAGACGCTTTGCGTCTGTGGGTCGCACCTCTACTTGCTACTTGCGAAATAATAACTTTTGTACTGTCCTAATCTAAGTTGGTACGTCTATAAGTCTGAATCAAAAGTTTGTTACTCAATCTAAATTATTATCGCTAAAACCAAGAGTAAAAGATCGCAGTTATCTCTATTACTCATTACTCATTACTCGAATCTCCATTTGTGACAACTTAAAAGCTTATGTTGATGGAAATAATGCTCTGACTGGGAACTATAAGAGGAGGCATTTGCTATTGAAGCATCTAATTTTAAGCATAAATTTTTTATAAAAAGGAAAGATAGATATGGGGAAAATAATTGGAATTGATTTGGGTACAACCAATTCTGTCGCTGCTTTTAAATTTGCCAGTACGGAGATCGTAACTTCACCAGAAAATACTCCTCCCGATCGCAAATTAACTCGCTCTGTCTTAGCATGTAAAGACGATCGCATAGTAGTAGGAAACCAGGCTTATTTTCAATTGAAAGACGATGCAGAAAATGTAATTGTTTCTATTAAGCGTCTAATCGGCAGAGGTTTTGCTGACTCGATAGTCCAAAAGCAGCTAGATCGTTTTGCCTATAAAATTTCCCAGTCAACCCAAGGTACAGAAAACAGTATTTGTGTTTGGTTAGGTGGCAAAGAATATGAGCCTGAGGATATTAGTGCCGAGATTTTAAAAAAGATTGTTCAAAATGCTCAAGCTTATCAAGAGGATCGGGGACAAAAAGAGACTATTACCCAGGCGGTAATTACTATTCCTGCTTACTTTAATGATAAACAAAGAAACGCGACCAAAGTAGCAGCAAATAGAGCTGGACTAATCGATTCTGAGCTGTTGCCAGAACCAACGGCAGCAGCAATTTCCTATGGTTTTAAACCCGATGGAGAAGATGTTAAGACGATTTTAGTTTACGACTTTGGTGGAGGTACTTTTGATTCATCAATTGTGACTTCAGTGGGAAATCAATTTATTGAGTCGGGGAAAGCTGGAGATTTATGGCTTGGCGGTGATGACATTGACGATCGCATTATTGATTGTATAAAACAAAAAGTAGCAGAGGAGGAAAATATTGATGATGTTGATGGCTTAATCGAGGGAATGCCCCACTATAAAAAAATTCGTTTTTTAGGGGATTTTAAGATGACTGTGGAACAGGCAAAGATTGAGTTGAGCAGTCAAGATCGAGTTTCTGTTATGCCTTCTACTCCTTTGTTGGATGAGTTGGGTATGGCGATATATATCGATGTGGAGATTACTCGCCAGCAGCTAGAAGAGATTATTTCACCTTTGGTAGAACGTTCAATTGCTGTCTGCAAAGATGCAATTAAATATTCTGAATATCCAGAAGATATGATTGACGCGGTTTTATTGGTGGGGGGTTCTTCTCAAATTCCTTTGGTACAGCGCAAGGTAGCAGAAGCATTTGGTGCAGACAGGGTAATAGTTCATCCTCGTCCAATGTACGCTGTGGCTGAAGGTGCTGCAATTACTGCTGCGGGTTTAGTAGAAAAGGTGGGTACGGTATCTCGCGACTACTGTATTGAGTTGGCAGACGATTATCAACATACTTTGATTAGACAGGGTGATATTTTACCTGTAAGAACTACCCACACTTTTAAGACGGAAGGAAATGGGCAAAGTCTAATTCACTTTAAATTTTACAGTCCCGATCGCGTTAGCAATCGCAGTAAGGAAAGAATTGGCGATATGTGGCTGGCTTTGGATAAGTCTTATCCTCAAGGGACAGAAATTCTGGTTATCGCAGAACTAGACGAAAGAAATGGTTCCCTACAGACTATGGCATTTTTGAAAAACGATCCCTCTGTCAAGGTTAGCTGTTCTTTGTCTACAGGGGGAGAGGATGAAACCATATCCCGCGAGGTTGCAGAGACTATCAAGCAGTTGAATGAAGAAGGGAAATTGACTGAATATGGGGTTCAAGAAGCCTATCGTATTGCAGGAGAAATAGTCAAAGCAGCGAATCAGATTAAGTTATCTGATGGCAAAATACAGGAAGATCGAGCCATTGCCGCCAGAGATAAAACCAAAGAGTTAAAACGATTTGCAGACAATGATTATGATGCTGCTGACTTTTATGTGAGATACTTCCAGTTTGTCATTGATGAGTGTGGTTTTCTCCTCCATCCCGAACAAAAAGAAAGGGTGTCTAAACTATATTGGAATTTAAAAAATGCGATCGCAAATTATCGCAAAGGAGAACTAGAAAAGCTCTATGGAGATGCGAAACGAGAAATAGACAATCTTCCAGAACAAGTAGCCTTAATTCTAGCCTGTCGCGATGGAGTATCTAGGGCGCATCAAATCGATCCAGATAAAGCCAGGGATATGGCGGGTAAGTTGTCTCGAATGATTG
>CAKZYI010000347.1 GCA_937884735.1 uncultured Pleurocapsa sp. | reverse complement strand
ACACCATTACAGGTGGTGCGGGTGCAGACCAATTCTGGATCGCTTCTGCCGAACTTCCCGACTCTGCTAATATCATCACTGACTTTACTGCGGGTGAAGATGTTATTGGTCTGGCTGGCTTGGGTAATGGCTTTGAAGATGTCAGTATTACGACAACCGAAGGTGATGCTTTAATCTCTGCTAATGGTTCAGATTTAGCTATTTTACAGGGTATAGAAGCTGATATCTTAACCGCAGATAATTTTACTTTTTTTAATCTATATTTTTAGTAACTATCAGTTAAGTTCAACAAAATTTATGTTTCAATCTTTACAGGCATGATATGCATGAATGTATTATGTTATATAAGCTTGACTATTTCCTAGTAGCGACCGCTAATTAATTTACTGTGAGATCTGTCTGAGTAAGTTAATAAAAGCAATGGGCAGAAGATAAAAGTCAAAATTTAGAAGTCAGAAAAGCAATACTCGTTATCTGTTACCCCTACTTCCTCCTCTCACTCTAATCTATTTAGTACTCAGGTAAAGTTTTTTAATGTAGCAGATTTTATGAAAATCATTTCATGTCAGGAATTTTTGGAGCAATGGCAAGACTCTGGACATAGAGAAATTCTAACTAGCACTGATGGATTTGAGGTCTTGGAAAAGTACCAAGGTCGATGGATACAGGGAGAATCTAAATCTGTAGAACTGCGTTCAGGGCTGCGACTGGAAGTTTGTGATGATATATTTCAATACGATTTAGGGATACCTAGTCACCACTCCACTGATTTTGTCGATCTAACAGCAAAATTTTTTCTTTCAGGAACTGAGGGCGTGATTTCTCCTCCTGGTATTAAAGGGGTTGCAGAAAGTTATGAAGAAAGGGCAGGACAAAGTTACTTATACTACCTACCAGATATAGACGAAATAGAGCAACATCTGGCGGGAGATCGCATTCATTTTGTCAGACTTAGTATGAACATAGACTTCATTAGATCTTTTAGTTCTGATTCGAGCTTACTACCACAGCAACTGCTAACATTAATAGAAAGTAACAACGCTCCTCGTTTTCATCGTCCAGCAGGTGCATTGACTCCAGCTATGCAAATGACGATCCATCAAATTATCAACGCTCCCTATCGGGGGATGGTGCAACGGATGTATTTGGAAGGCAAAGCGTTAGAACTTGCTGCTCTACAGATAGCCCAACTAGTTAAAGCTGACAATGGTAAGCAAGAAGTGATGCCTGGGTTAAAACCTGCGGATATCGAGCGAATTTACTATGCCAAAGATATATTAACCCAAAACTGGCTTAATCCACCTTCGTTACTGGCTTTAGCCCGTGAAGTAGGGTTGAATGACTACAAGCTAAAGCAAGGTTTTCGTTACTGTTTCGGGGCAACAGTGTTTGGATATTTGCAGAGCTATCGTTTGGAGCTTGCCAAGCAACTTCTATCAGAAGGAGACTCAAGCATAATTGAGGTAGCCCACAGTATAGGCTATGCTAGCCCAACTTCTTTTTCGACAGCCTTCAAGCGCAAGTTCGGAATAAGTCCAAAAAAATATCAAAAACAGGTTAGATGAACCTAAGAAGGGAAAAAAGCAAGGATTGATAAATATTCATTTTTTTATCGACGCTTACAGGTATTGCTGATTTCATGAAGTGACCCCGCATTATCCTAAAGGACTACCTTCGAAGCGTGCGAAGCGGTATGCTTTAGTACGCCGTTATGCGAAGCGGTATCTTAGGGCAGGTGCGTCCTCGCCAATAGCTATAATGGAGCGGCAGACGCTTCAACGCGGGTTACCCGCGCAACGCGCTGCCTTGGGAACCTCCGCAACGCTTCGGATCGCAAGGGAACGCGCTTCATGGTGAAGTATGAAATTAAAGATTAATCCGTTTGTAGCAGTGCGCTTGTGCGTCTTGAGTTGGCAAAGCCTAGCTTTTGCGCTCTTAGCTTTTTAAACAACTTGCCTAACAAGTAAAAATTACAAATCATACCTAGATTCAGCAACGCTCAAAATCCGTTTGGAAGAGAAAATAATCCGTCTCGAAGAGGAAAAGCGGTCGCCAACTCAGTATGATTACTGAGAACATGTTTCATTTGCGATGCGATATCCACCTAATTTAAGAGTTTGAAAGGTTTCTGAACGTAGGTGCGGACAAGCCGAAACAATTGTAAGTCAAAATTTCTCCTCTGCACCCTAGCTTCGTTGGCATTGCAATAAAACAAATAACACATTTTCAGATTGAAGGATTTTTTTAACTATGGTCGCAGTAAGTTTATCGACCTCAACTAACTACGAAGGGTCTCAAAACGCCCTGATTGAAGAACTTGGGACATCCCTAACTGTCAACCTTGAACTGGACGAAGCAGCACCCTCTGGCGGTTTAAAAGTCTTTGTCGATAGCGATGTCGAGCAAATTATTAACCGCTTAGATTTACCAGGGTTTGCTTTTAATCCCACAGCCGAAAGTATCGACCCTGCTACATTCGGAACGAGCTTTGATAATTCTGGCTTTTTCCTGACTATCGATGAAGGAGCAACATCTGCCAGCTTCACCATTGATGTCTTTGATAACCCCGAACCCGATACAACTTTACCTGAAACTTTTGACGGGTTAGTTGAAGCTAATTTTAGTTTGGTAGCACCAGATGCGGTATCAGAAGAAGATGCAGCAGATGTGGGTACGTTAGGAGACTATACGATTGACAGTAGCTCCGCCTCTTCTACGGTAATATTTGCTGATGAAGAAAGCCAGATAACAGATACAGTCGAAAATCCAACAGACCCCGAAAACCCAGACCCCGATAGCGGTTCAGATTCCCTACAGGTAAGCTTATTTACGGGACCCGATTATTTAATTGAAGACGAGGGAACGATATCCGCTCATGCTTTTAACGTTACCAATGGAGTCATACCCGAAGGTGGCTTAGTAGTATCTGTAAACGCGCCCAATCTGAGCGAGTTTGACCTTGAAGGCATTTCCGTTGAAGGAGGCGAAATTGAAGCGGTGCGCGACGGCGGGTTTGACCTGCGGATGACGGAATATACCGCTTTAGAGAGACTGCC
>CAKZYI010000346.1 GCA_937884735.1 uncultured Pleurocapsa sp. | reverse complement strand
ACTCCCCGTAAAGCATCTTCGCTTTGATTGCGAACAATATTAACTGCCTGTAGACCTCTACCAAAGGCGATCGCTTGAGTGCGGTTAGTCTCTGTACCATCATACCAAGCCCAAAGATCGGATAATAACAAGCCCACTGCCCCTGCCACGCTAAAAGTATAGCGGTTTAAATCTGCTTCAGTAGCAATTGTCCAATTCTGTTCCGCCCAATAAGCCATGCGATCTGCCATTGCAGCGGTAGCATCACAAATTCTTGGCGCGATCGATTTATCTGCCAAACTAGCCCATTCTCCAATATTCAGGCTAACCTCTGGCAATATATCTTTATAAGGAGCAAGATCTATTGCAATGCACTGATAACTACTACTGTCGGTGATTTCTTGCAATCTCAAACTAATACTACGTAACAAATAGGCTTTTGTCTGATTATCAAGATCAGGAGTATCTTCTATCTCATCGATCGCACGCATACAAAGATAAGCTGATGCTACCGCATCTTGTAACTTCTCTGGTAAACGGGCAATAGGAATATAGAAAGTCCTGCTAGTTTGTTTAAGAGTTTCTAATGCTCTATTCCGAAAATCCATGTTTTTCGCTACTCCTCACGCTGGCTTAACGAAAAGGATACACTGAAAATCCCAATTTCTGGATAAGATTTAGCAAAGAATTTGGATAAATTGTCTTATTGTATACAACCTCTTGTTCCTAGACTGTAATAGAGCTATTTGTGAGAAAATAATAAACTTAGTCAAATCAACTGATAAATATTTATTCATAACTCATGTCTAATACCTACACTGTTGAAATAAATCACAAAGGTGAAACTCATACAATTCAAGTAGCTCCATCACAAAATATTTTAGATGTTGCTAACGATGCAGGTATTGATTTGCCTTTTTCCTGTAGTGCTGGTGTTTGTACCACCTGTGCTGCTCAAATCCTTTCAGGAGAAGTAGAACAAAGTGATGGCATGGGAGTATCTCCTGAATTGCAAGCCGAGGGATATGCCTTACTATGCGTAGCATACCCTCGTTCTGACATTAAACTAGAGTCTGGGAAAGAAGATATCGTTTATCAAAGACAATTCGGCAAATAGTAACTGGCTCTAGACAGTGCCAATGCGTTCAAAAGGCCAAAAGCGGAAGACGGCATGACCAATGACATTTTCAGTTGGGAGGAAACCCCAAACGTGGGAATCGTTGCTGTTGTTGCGATTATCGCCCATCACAAAAAGCTGACCTTCTGGGACTTTTACAGGAATCAAATCGTATTCTGGAGGGGCTGCAATATAATTTTCTGATTGGGGTTCATTGTTGATATAGACAATGCCATCTCGAACTGCAACAGTTTCTCCGCCTGTGGCGATCGCTCTTTTAATAAATGCTTGATTTTGTTCGTAACCCAAAAGTCTTAGTTTAGCTGGTGGTTGAAACACCACAATATCTCCTTTGGCGGGAGGATGGAATTTATAACCTATTTTTTCAATCACAAGGCGATCTCCCGTTTCCAAGGTAGGAAACATGGATTCAGAAGGTATATAGCGCGGTTCTGCAATAAAAACTCGGATTAAAAAGGCTAATAGTAGCGCAATAACAATCGTAGTGCCATTTTCTCTGAAATTACGCCAATGATTAGCTTTTTTCTCTGATTCTGTCAAAGACATAAAATAATTAACAATAATAATTAATCGTGAATAGATGTGATACCTATTGATACTATTGTCGTTCCTCAAGGGGCAGAATACCAAGCAGTTTGTCAGGGACTTAAAAAAGCTCGTGTTGATCGCCTTCAGGTGATTTCAATTCCGATTGGGACAACAAAAATCGAACAGACTTTAGCAAACTACTCTGATGAATTAAACAATGCCCAAAATATATTAATTATGGGCATGTGTGGCAGCTTGTCCAGACAATATACCGTGGGAAATACAGTAGTTTATCAAAATTGTTTGAATATGGCTGGCGAACAAGTGAGTCTAAAATCAGAATTAACTACATCGATCCAGCAAAAGTTATCAGTTGAGTTGGTTAGGGGGATAACATGCGATCGCATTATCTGTCTGGCTTCAGAAAAATTGAAACTTAGTCAAGTCTATCCTGTTAGTGTGGTAGATATGGAAGGAGTTGGCTACATCAAACAGTTGCAGCAACAAAAAAAATCTGTAGCGATGGTAAGGGTTATAAGAGACAATCTTAGGGGTGATATACCCAATTTGGGCGTAGCTATTGATGCTAATGGTAATTTGAAAACTCTTCCTATGGCGATCGCTTTTGTCAGGCAACCTGCGGCTGCAATTAGATTAATCTCAGGCTCTCTAACGGCATTAAAAACTTTACGAAATACCACACAGCAATTGTTTAGTGTTTAGTATCTCCTCAGATGGTTTTTAGAATATTCTCAGTTTATAAACTGCTGTTTCTCAGCAATGACGGTGAATATGACAAGTGAGAAGGAAATCAATCCTGTCTTGATTTAGTTTATTTATTTGCCAAGGTGAACACGATGAAATTAAGTACTTTAGTTTTAACTACCATCATTACTTTTAGTTCGACAACTGCCGCTCAAGCTAACACTCCATTGATTCAAGGATTGTTTAGAAGTGCTTTCAACAGCAGCTTAAATTCATCTAGAAGACATCATCCAAATTATCAACACAACAGACATCACGTTTATCATAGAAATCCCAGACACCATCAATCGAATCATTCCTACCAAAGAAGATACAATAATCGACATCATGGCAATCAACATCATGGCAATCAACATCACGAAAATCCATATTATAGAAATCCCTATCACGTGAATCAGCATCATGGTAACTAGGGCAAAAAACCTCGTCTTGTTAACGAATCCTAGCTTGCTCAAGATCGACTAAAATAGCCTCTCCAAACCAATATTTACCAAATTCATCAAAGGTTTTAATTTGTATCCCGTAAAGAGGATTAGCAATAAGAATTAAACCTTTTTGAGGATTGATTGATAGTTAGGCTACTGCATGAGAAAATCGAACACCTTTACCAGTTTTTCGCTTCTCTTTGACGTGAAGTAAAGCAGGTTTATTCAGACTAATCAAGTCATCAAGAGTCAGATTGTGACGGTATTCTGGATTTAACTCCAGCTTTTCCATCGCCCTAATTTCTGACAGAGTAGTTGTCCCAAAACGATTGGTTTTAGTCAAAGCTACTACATCTTTTTCGGTAATTACAGGATGTTGTTTGGTGACACGAGCTAAAGTAGCAATACTAGAAGGGGCGCAGGTATAGGGCGTAGTCTGCATCACCACCCCATTAATTATTTTGGGTTTAGCCAACATCGCCTGTACGGGTTGAAGAAAGAAAAGTAACAAACTTAAGGCAAAAGCGATCGCGCCTAATGCTACGAGTAATCGAACTACCTTGTTGCGAGAACGTTTTCCTGATGATTCTAGTAATAACAATAAGCCCAAGAAAAAACAGCCCATTCCTAAAACAATTTCATTGAAATATCCTGCCAAATAAATTAACATCATTGGCGGAAAAATTTGAGGCAAAATCGAAGCCAGATGAAATTTATCAAGAAGAACTAGTATTCCTAGTATCGGCATGACGGCAATTATCATCCAAACTAGCGGTTTTTGATGATTTTTAAGAGCATTGTCTGATGTAATACCAACAGCAGCAAGATTTTTGCCCAACATTGCACCACAAACAAAAGCCAATGCACATACTAAAACTAGGATGGTCATAATTAATCCGAAAAAATGAACATAATTACCCAAGACATAAGCCAATTTTGATTTAAATGTCTAGTTTAAGTATGGAAACCAACAGCTAAAAATGTCTGTGATCGAGAAATTCAATCTTATTTTTAATGAGTATATATATTCACGCAGGTTCTCTTAGTAAAAAATCGGCAATTCCTAAATAACTAATCCCCAAGGGAGTAATCTCAAAACGATAGGGCAATACCTCTACACCTTTTGCTACCGCAGTTCGCAGCAGTTCTCCATACTTGGGATCGCAAGTATCGCTTGGAGCAAAGCGATCGCAATTGCCACGATTGATAAAATATAGCATCACGGCTTTAGTGTTTGGCAAAAGATCGGTCAACTCCTTAAGATGTTTTTGTCCGCGAGTTGTCACCGTATCAGGAAATAAAGCTAAATTACCTTGATTGAGAGTAACGCTTTTTACTTCAACATAAATTGCTGGTTGGTCATCATTTCGTGTGAGTAAAAAGTCAATTCTTCTTTTTCTATCTTTACCATAGGGACCTTCCGATCGCACACTACTATATCTATCAGCCAATTCGGGGAATAGTTTTTGTTCTAAAGCCAGTTCAACTACTCTGTTGGGTATGGCGGTATTAGTTCCCACCCAGGTGGATTCAACTTCAATCATTTCCCAGGTATAAGCTAGCTTACGTTTGGGGTTGTTGCTTTTTGATACCTGTACTTTTGCGTCGGGAATATACACTCCCGTCATTGGTCCTGTATTGGGACTATGAGACGTGATTATTTCTCCTGTAGCTAATTCAATTTCCG
>CAKZYI010000345.1 GCA_937884735.1 uncultured Pleurocapsa sp. | reverse complement strand
GAAAGCTATTATCGACTGTTATCGCTTTATCGTTAAATTGCAGTTTGGGAAAGCGAGAAACCATGTAGGGAAAGATTTTCCAAAGAGAAAAAAAAATCAAGTCTGCAGCAAAGACATAACCTGTTATCTCCCTGTTATTTTCTAAAATAAAAACACCTTGTAAAGCGATCGCATTTATAATTTGATTTTTAGTAATAGGTGTAGTCACAAATCCCCAATCCAATTCTGATTTTGATAGATTTTTGTACAAATTCAAAGCCTGGAGCTGCAAAATTCCATCAATATCAGATTCCGTTGCTAATCTTGCGATCATTTAGTCAATACAACATGATAAACAGCAATATTTATCATACTACTAGGCATTTTGTACAAAGGGGTTTTTACGACAGCGACCCATCACAAAATAATTAATTCACCTAAGCTTACACATATATTTATTTAGCTTATTTAGCAACTATCTAAATAAATCGTTTATAGTTCCAGCTAAAGCATTGATTGAGCCAGTTTTCTATTTGGCTGTATTTTTCCGCAGTATTAAATTCTAATTGGTTACTAGCCAGCATGTGGCGAAAATCAGCCATCTTTTGACTGCGATCGCTTGTTTCTACTACTCGACCAGCATCAAAAACTAATTCATAAACCTTACTGTAATTATATGGAAAAGAATTTATCCTACCCATAGAATTAGAACCAATCAATATTCCTCCCGTAAACTCTATTAATTGATTCAAATTATCACAGCGAAAATCCCAAGCAGAATTTATTTTTTTGCTTTCATTAAAGTTTGTACTAATATCAATTTTGACAATTTCTCCATCAATATATTTATAGCGATGGGGAGTTGTGCCAAATAATTTAATACCATTACCTTTTTGAATCCCCCGTTCATTTTCTTTATCTAGCCCCAAATAAGCTTCTTGAAGATACAAAAAATTGTTCAAAATGCCATAAACGCAGTAATATCCTCGCCAACAAGCAGTAGATATAGGAACTACTTTTATTCCATGATCTTGAGGATCGAATAAACCTTCTCCATCAATTCCAACTATATAAAGTGTATCGTTGTTATAAATAAAGCGATCGCATTCTTGTGCTGTCATTGTCTAAAATATTCAAATTTAAAGAATTATTAAGCTAAGAAATATTAAGCAACACTATTGAGAATCACTTACGAGTTTACTAGTAGTCCAAGAGCATGATATTTTGTTGAATATCTAAACAATAAATCTGAACTATATTGGGGTATTATGGCCAATTTTCATAAATGCAAATTGTGGAAATTAGCGCAAACATTATTTAGTAAAGTGTTGAGCGATCATCAGTATTTTTGAATTAATCTTTATCAAGAAAAGTAACAAAAACCTTGTTGAATAAGTATTTATTCCTGTTGACAAAAAAATAATTTTAGTAAGTTATGAAAAATGCGATCGCATTCCAATATTGTCATATTACTTTGTAACCTCGATCGCCATCAAATAATCAAACAAAATTACTACCTCAAACGCTTTCCTTAGTGCAGCCCCTCTGGTAGATTAATCCTAGTCCTAATATTTAAACTTTCGTTTATGTATAGGAAATTTTTATTAAATTATTTAACAAGCAATTTAGGAGGAAAATCGCAGTGGCTAAAAAGACTGTCGCGAGTTTAACCCAGAGTGATGTTTCTGGAAAGAAGGTTTTAGTAAGAGCCGATTTTAACGTTCCATTGGATGATAGTGGCAACATCACAGATGATACTCGCATCAAAGCTGCACTACCTACAATCAAAGATTTGACTGGTAAAGGCGGTAAAGTAATCTTGTGTAGCCACATGGGTCGTCCCAAAGGCGAAGTAAAAGAAGAATTGCGTCTTACTCCCGTTGCCAAAAGACTTTCTGAATTACTCGGACAAGACGTTACTAAGTGCGATGATTGCGTAGGCGATAGCGTTGCTTCTGTTGTTGATAGTATGAGCAATGGTCAAGTTGTGTTATTAGAAAATCTCCGTTTCCATAGCGAAGAAACTAGCAACGACCCTGAATTTGCTAAAGCACTAGCTGCCAATGCTGACCTATATGTAAACGAAGCATTTGGTACTGCTCACCGTGCTCACGCTTCCACCGAAGGTGTAACTAAATACTTAAGCCCTAGCGTCGCTGTCTACCTAATTGAGATAGAATTAGACTATCTTCAAGATGCAGTAGACAACCCCAAACGTCCTCTAGCCGC
>CAKZYI010000344.1 GCA_937884735.1 uncultured Pleurocapsa sp. | reverse complement strand
GACAAAAGACAAAAGACAAAAGACAATAATAAAGATTCTCTGACTTTGGAAAGATTGTAGTATAAAAAACTTTATCTATAATTAAGAAGTGAGTGGTCGATTCACAGTGTTTTGCAATTGGACAGAACAAATAAGCTAATAGATATTTTGCTCTGAATAATAGAGAAAACCATTTATTACGAATACAGTTTATACAATTGGGAACTGGTTTATGAGAATATAAGCAAAGTCTGTCAAAAATAAGTAAACCTCGTCTACATAAAAAACCATAGTTTTTAAATTGGTGACGAAGCAAGCTAAACAGCAGAAAATAATTTCTACTTCTTAGTTTATGTGTATTCTTTGCACATATTCTTAAAGTGTGGGAATCATTCTCAAAGAGTTATCCTTCATAACGAAGGGGTATTCATGATAGATGCTCAAACTGGATACGATTTATCAGCCAGCGATTGCTTTCAAATGTTAAATGATAAATGCTTATGTTAAGTTCGACCTGCCGAGTTTTATTAGTCGAAGATGAACTAGAAGATATAGATCTAGTTACGAAAATGCTGGAAGGTGTTCGCTCGTCTTTCTTTCCACGGGGAATAGAATTAAGCTGTGCTGAAACTTTGTCAGAAGCCAAGCAAATTCTGGCAGATCGAGAGTTTGATGTAATTTTACTTGACTTAATGTTACCCGACAGTCGTAATATGAATGGTCTGAGGGCGTTACAATCAGAATCACTTGGTATTCCTATAATTGTCCAAACCGCTTTAGAAGATGAGGTTGTGGCAGTTCAGGCATTAGAATTGGGTGCTTGTGGCTATTTACCAAAGGTGGCAAGCGATCGCAATTTGTTGTTGTATGCTATTCGTTCTGCAATTGAACGTCAGCGACAGTTGACCAAGCTAGAACTATCCCAGCAAGAACTCGACAATTTAGAAAATGTAATGGCTCATGCTACTAATGTCGAGCAGAATGACTCCTTAAAACAAAGAATGCCCGACGTTTTTGTTGAATTAGAGCAAAGATATCAACAGCTACTCAATCGCTTTGTAGAACAGAAAATATACAAGACAGAACACGAAGTGGGAGGAGAGATAAACATCTTAATCGAACAGTTGGGTTATCTCCAAGGGACTCCTAGAGATTTGATCGAGCTTCATACTGCTATATTAAAACAAAAGCAATCTGAGTCGCGTAAAAATGCTAGAGCATTTACGATTGAAGGTCGCTATTTGCTGTTGGAGTTAATGGGAAAACTGGCAGCATACTATCGTCGATATTATATTGGACTTAATAAAATCAATCTGAGCCAAGAACGTCTGAATACGTCATCTTCTAGCTAATATACGAACATAATATAAGAGCTTTAAAAAACTTTGTTAAACTTTTGTTGATGTGCATAAAATACTTTTAAAACTATACGTCAGTGGAGACACCATCAGGAGTCGACGAGAGATCGCTAACCTTCAATCTTTTTGCGATCGAGAACTACCAAAAGAAAGTGCCGTTGAAGTTATTGATGTAGTTAAGTCACCTGAGATTGCTGAAGCTGAAAAGATCCTTATTACTCCAACTTTAATTAGAGAATTGCCTAAACCCCAAGAAAGAATTATTGGAGACTTATCCGATACTGAAGTTCTCTTTTTTGTCCTCGATCTTCCTGTAAAATCTTCTGAGAAAAAGATCTGAGTATAAATATTCGCGTCTAAATTAATGTTCGTGTTAAATTTATATTCAAATAATAATAAAATCCTAACAGCGTCAGTCAGGTAGTTATATCTATAGGTCAGGTGCTAGAGCAAAAATAATATAACTAAAATTTGCCTTATTTTTGCCTTACCATTCAATACCGTCTAATACTTTAAAATTATATACTGCTCAATATTTATCTTGCTCGCGTTGAAGTATCTCGATTCTTAACTATAAGAAAGCCATATAAAGTCATATATAAATATTAAGTAATGAATCAAGTCCAATCGGATCTGTTAGTTAAAGTTCCCACAGGTATTCCTGGTTTTGATGTATTTTCTGAAGGAGGATTGCCCGAAGGTAGAACTACCCTTGTGTCTGGTACGGCTGGCAGTGGTAAAACTATATTTGCCTCTCAGTTTCTAATCGCTGGAATTGAATTAGGACAAAACGGAGTGTTTGTCACTTTTGAAGAATCCCCTAGAATGCTACGGAAAAATATGCTTGGCTTTGGCTGGAATATTCAGCAGTGGGAAGAAGCCAAGAAATGGGCTTTTGTGGATGCTTCTCCCCTAGATGTCAACATACCTCAAATTAGCGGGGAATACGATTTAGATCCGTTAATATCTCGTCTTAGGTATGCCATCGAACAAGTTGGTGCCAAACGTGTAGCGATCGACTCTTTAGGAACTGTTTTTAGCTACGTACCAGATGAAACCCAAGTAAGGTCGGTTTTATTTAAGCTTGCTCAAGTATTGCGAGAACTAGAAGTTACTTCTGTCTTAACTTCAGAACTAACAATTGAATATGGACAGATTAGTCGTCATGGTATTGAAGAGTTTGTGGCAGATAACGTAATTATTATGCGTAATGCTCTAACCGAAGAACGTCGTCGGCGCACAATTGAAATTCTTAAGTTTCGCGGAGTTCCTCACCAACACGGAGAGTTTCCCAGAAAGATTTAGCCCAAACGTGGTGTGGTAGTCATGCCTTTATACACCGTTGACCTCACTGTTGGAAAATGAATGCTAATTTAAATTTATCTGTCGCTATCGCGAAACTACGTGGCTAGATTCTCACTTTGTGGCAATGCGAGAGGAGATTGATCGCTTTCAACCACAGCGAGTAGCGATCGACAGTATTTCTGCTTTGGAGCGAGTTTCTACTTTTAAGGGATTTAGAGAATTTTTACTTACTTTGAATACACTGTTTAAGGAAAAAGGTATTACCACTCTTTGTACTGCTACTACGACCAATTTAGTTGGTAGCGAATCGATTACAGAGTCTAATATTTCAACTAATACCGACATGATTGTTTTATTACGCTATGTTGAAGTGTATGGAGAAATCCGACGAGGATTGGCAGTATTGAAAATGCGTGGCTCTCGGCATGATAAAGATATTCGTGAATTTGATATTGACGATAGCGGAATGCATTTAGGGCAAGCATTTCGTAATGTGGTGGGTATATTGGCGGGAAATCCAACTT
Source organism: uncultured Pleurocapsa sp. (assembly GCA_937884735.1). Lineage (GTDB taxonomy): Bacteria > Cyanobacteriota > Cyanobacteriia > Cyanobacteriales > Xenococcaceae > Waterburya. The sequence continues at coordinate 437 of CAKZYI010000344.1, read as the reverse complement.
TTGTAGCTGTCGATGAATTAGATCGTCTAAATAATTTACTGAGCGAGACTTGAAGACATTATTAATGCTGTGTGTGGCGTGCTTTAACTCTTAGCTTTTTTAATTGATCGAATAAATTTAAGAACGAAATAAAATTAATTAACTCAATCCCTAGTTCCTATTTCCCAATCCCTTTAAAACGAAAACTTTAAAAATAAGGTTGATTAGAACGACCATAAAAAAGAAAAATGCCAACATCATCTCAAGCAGTAGAGTTAACCTCCGAAACAATTGAGATTTCAGTTTTAGCCGATGCTTCTTCTTTAGATGCAGTTGCTTCTATACTCAAGCAATCGAATTTGCCGTGTAATTTACGCTTGGCAACTAATTTAGAAGAATATAGAACTATTCTCGATCCGACCGTAAATATAGTTCTATACGATGCCAATTCAATCGTC
>CAKZYI010000343.1 GCA_937884735.1 uncultured Pleurocapsa sp. | reverse complement strand
GTGCCGTTTCAGGACACCCCGAACTATTGGGCATTGGTATTGATGAAGATACCTGCGCCATGTTTGAAAGTGACGGTATGATTAAAGTGATAGGAAAAGGTGCGGTAACTATTGTTGATGCTCGTCATATGACCCATACCAATAAATCTCAAGTTCAAGGAAGTGAGCCTTTGAGTATGCATAATTTGAAACTCCATATTTTGGGTTATGGCGATCGCTATGATTTAGCAAAACACCTTCCTGTAGTTAGGTAAACGTACATTTTGCAAAGTAGAATCCTGGCAAAGTGCTTGTTAGATTGTTCACAGAGAACAGTTTAGTGGCAAGCAAAAACGGGATGATATTTTTGATTATTGAACTGTTTTGGTACTGCCAAAATATCAGAAAAATAAACCACAATGAGAATTCTGAAAACTCAAACCTTACGAGGCCCTAATTATTGGAGCATTCGGCGCAGCAAATTGATCTTGATGCATTTAGATTTAGAGGAGTTGACGGAAATACCTTCTAACGAGTTGACTGGATTTTATGATGGTTTGTCGCAAGTTTTGCCTAGCCTAATCGAACACCATTGTTCCCGCAGTTATCGGGGAGGGTGCTTAGAAAGGGTAAAAGAAGGAACTCTAATGGGTCATATTGTAGAACACGTGGCTTTAGAACTCCAAGAATTGGCAGGAATGCCCGTCGGTTTTGGACGTACTAGAGAAAGTTCTACCCCAGGAGTATTTAATGTTGTTTTTGAATACATAGAAGAACAAGCTGGTCGCTATGCAGGAAGAGCGGCGGTAAGGTTGTGCAAGTCTATTGTAGAAACAGGGACATATCCAGCCCGCGAATTAGAACAAGACATAACAGATTTGAAGGAGTTATGTGCCAATACTGCCCTTGGTCCTTCTACAGAAACGATTATAAAAGAAGCAGAAGCGCGTAAAATTCCCTGGATGTGGTTAAGTGCCAGGGCAATGCTACAGCTGGGCTATGGAGCTAACCAAAAGCGTATTCAGGCTACTTTGAGCAATAATACTAGTATTCTAAGTGTAGAATTGGCCTGTGATAAAGAAGGCACAAAGACTATCCTAGAAAATGCAGGAGTTCCTGTCCCCAAAGGTACGGTAATTGAATATTTAGACGAACTAGAACAGGCGATCGCTGATATCGGCGGCTATCCCATTGTAATTAAACCTCTAGATGGCAATCATGGTCGAGGTATTACAATCAATGTCAACGACATGACAGAAGCAGAAACCGCATATGACATTGCCAGTAAAGCATCAAAGTCGCGATCGATTATTGTAGAAAGATTTTACCGAGGGAACGACCACCGAGTTTTAGTAATCAATTATAAGGTTGTAGCTGTAGCGGAAAGAGTCCCCGCCCATGTAGTTGGGGATGGCAAATCCTCCATTAAAGAACTAATCGAACTGACTAACAAAGACCCCAAGCGAGGCAACGGACACGATAATGTTTTGACTAAAATTATCGTAGATAAAACTTCTAAAGCCGTCTTAGAAAAGCAGGGTTATGAACTAGATTCGGTATTGCCTCCAAAAGAAATAGCCTATCTGCGAGCAACCGCCAATTTGAGTACGGGGGGAGTTGCGATCGATCGCACCGATGAAATACATCCCGAAAATTTATGGTTAGCTCAAAGAGTGGCAAAAATTATTGGTTTAGATATAGCAGGTATAGATATTGTTACCTCTGATATCAGTAAACCCATCAGGGAAACAGGAGGTGTAGTAGTTGAGGTTAATGCGGCTCCTGGCTTTAGGATGCACGCTGCCCCAAGCGAAGGGCTGCCCCGCAATGTTGGAGCATCGGTGTTAGAAATGCTCTTTCCCAACAAAGCTCCTAGCCGTATTCCAATTGTTGCTATTACAGGAACAAATGGCAAAACTACAACAACTCGCTTAACTGCTCACATTTACAGGCAGACGGGTAAGGTAGTTGGCTTTACAGCCACAGATGGTATTTACATCCAAGAATATTTGGTCGAGAAAGGAGATAATACGGGCCCATACAGCGCAGGGGCAATTTTGAGAGATCCCACCGTAGAAGTGGCAGTTTTAGAAACAGCGCGGGGTGGACTACTCCGTTCTGGATTGGCTTTTGATAGTGGCGACATTGGGGTGGTGTTGAATGTTGCTGCCGATCATTTGGGATTGGGAGGAATTGATACCATCGAGCAGATGGCAAAATTGAAAGGAGTGGTTGCAGAAACAGTTAGACCAGATGGCTATGCCATATTAAACGCAGACGATCCTCTTGTGGCAGCGATGGCTAAGAAAGTTAGCTGTAAAGTGGCATATTTTTCGATGAATCCTGATAACCCAATCATTGTTGAACATGCTCGACGTAATGGTATGGCAGCAACTTATGAAAATGGCTATCTTTCTATATTAGAAGGCAAGTGGACTCTCAGGGTTGAAAAAGCGGTCAATATTCCGATGACAATGGGAGGAATGGCACCTTTTATGATTGCTAACGCTTTAGCAAGTTGTCTAGCTGCATTTGCTCAAGGAGTAGATATCGAGCAAATTCGCCAAGGAGTACGCACCTTTGAAGTATCCGCAGAGCAAATTCCAGGAAGAATGAATTTGTTTAATCTGGGTGAATATCATGCTCTAGTAGACTATGCCCACAACCCCCATGGATACGAGGCAGTAGGAACTTTTGTTAAAAATTGGCAGGGTACTAGGATTGGTGTTGTAGGAGCACCTGGCGATCGCCGTGATGAAGATTTAATATTGTTAGGTAATATCTCCGCACAAATATTCGATCGCATTGTCATCAAAGAAGATGAAGACCCCAGAGGTCGAAAACCTGGAGAAGTAGCCGACCTAATTGGGAAGGGGATTGCTCAAGAAAATTCTAATCTAAAATATGAAATTGTTCTTCGGGAAACAGAAGCAATTGACACAGCCTTAAATCATGCTGAAGCTAATAATTTGGTAGTTGTTTTTCCTGATAAAATCGGTCAAGCAATTAATCTAATTAAACAGCGAATTAAATAATCGATATTAGGGCGTGTGATCAATTAAAAAAAAGAGCTTTCTTCCCCTCAATGATCGCACGCCCTAAATTAATAAAACACTAATATCGATTGTTTGAGCTAGAAACAAGCAAAAATGACAATAGATTAGCTAGGGTGAATGAATCTTACTCTAGCTAATTTTTATTTACTAATCTTCTTGATTGTTGTGGCGCAAACGCTTAAACAGAAGCAAGCCAGCTACAAGACTCAAGCCGCTGGTAGGAGAAAAATCAAACGGCACTTCTTCGGTTAAGAAATTATCTACCAGCAAGCTGGAAGAACGACTCACACCATCAACGTCTACAACCCCAAAACCAACCCGATAATTTCCTGCTGGCAAAGTTTCAGAAAGAAAAGTACCGCTGGTGGAAAGAGCATAAGCGGTATCGGCAGAATCAATAGCTGGAATAGTAGTACTGTCGCTGTCTGCCAAAACAATTGGAATACGAGTCGAAATATCGGAATTTTCTTCGTAAATTACAACAAAACTATAGTCGGAGTCTCCTAAGCCTAAACTACTCTGTCCATCGTTGGTTAAATAGTTCCAGTCAAAGCTAATCTGAAAATCATGATTAGCATAGATAATCTCATTGAGTTTGATTCCCGAACCTTCTTTCGCTGTCCTAAATCCCCCTGGAATATCCACATCGCCTTCTTGTGCTTGAATATCTAAAGAGTTAGCCGATAAACCAAAAAATTCTTGAAGGTTGGTAACACTCATTGCCGTAGGGCTGCTGCCTGAATTTTCCGCGTTAGCATCGGTTTGATCGTTACCAGTAAAGTTGAAAGTTCCCGCAGGGGAATCAAAGTCATCATTTCTCGGTAAACTAGGATTGTCTACCTGATAACATTCATCCCCTGAAGTATTGGGACAGGCTGTACTCAGAGATGCTTGACTTCCTGTACCTGCGTGATAAGCTCTGCTAGAGCCACTATAAAATCCACTTAGAGTTCCTTGAACTTGAGTATCTCCAGTAGTTGACCAATCGTCAAAACCACCTGTTTCAAAATCATCTCCAAAGCCAATAGTGAATGCTGAACTGGGAGTTGCGATCGCAAATATACTTGCACCAACTACACTTATCAGAGTGAAAGTGCTAGTTAGAGATTGTTTTAGACTAGATAAATAGATCATTGTATTTCCAGATAATTTTTTAGAATAAACAGACGCTAGAAAACATTACCCACAACAACAGAGGCATTTTGGGACTCAAACCTCTGTTGTCATAGATATTTAGGCATTGGAATCAAAGACAATATTGTCTAAGCCAAAATCTTGATAATTGGAAACACCAGCTAAGAACACGACGCTTTTGGCGTTGATACCATCGTTGAGGTCGAAGTTGACCTGAATCATTGTTCCTCGATTACCAAACTGAGAGGCAACTAGGTAACCATCAGAGATAGGATCGCTTCCTGAATAATTTACTTCGTTTTTCAAAATCTGGGTAAAGTCGATATTGACATAATTGAGGACGAAATCGGCAATCAAGTCGAAACCCTCTCTAGTTACATTCATGAAGAAGATATCACTACCACCACCACCAGTTAGGGTGTCTTGTCCTTTATAGCCAATGAGAATTTCATCATCGGGAGTTCCATTGATGGTATCAGGACTAGAAGTTCCTGTAGTATTGCTATTGGTTGGTGCTGAATCAATTAATCCTGCATCAATGTCTCCTTTTGCCTCGCCGATAGGGACTATAAAAGAGTCGGTAATAGAAGTGGTAGGGTTATTATCACCATCAAGGTTTCCTGTATCAACGTCAGAATCCAGTTTGTCTTGAGGATCGAGATCTTTGTCAGTAAAACCAGTAAATTCAGACTCTAAATTGGTAGGTAAATCAAAAGCAACTTTGTATTGTTCTTCATAGTTGAAGGTGTCAAACTGATAGCGACCATCACTATCAGTAGTTGTAGTCAGGTCAACTGGGTCATCAGCAGTGCCAAAATTACCATCAACACCTGCACCAATTAAAGTGACGCTGACTCCTGGTAAACCAGGTTCAAATCCACCTTCGATACCATTGTCATCATAGTCATTCCACACTCTGCCGCTAATGGTGGGATCATCAACAAAATTTTGATTCGTGGCAGGGGTTCCAGCAGTTAGAGTCACGGCAATACGATTGTCGTTGTCGCCCTGGATATCGCTAGTATCTTGGTAGCCTGGTAGATTGGTTTGTACGACAGTATAGTCTCCCACAGGAATATCAGAGAAACTGTAGCTACCATCTATTTGAGTCGTGGTTTGAATTGGATTACCATTGCGATCGCTTACAGGAAAACCATCACTGTTTTGACACTTGAATAGCAGTGCCACTGCTGGTACTAACCATGCCGCTTATGGTTTGAGGCAAAGAGCGATCTACAAAGTTATTATCTTGGGCAGATTCCCCGCTGGCTAAGGTAAGGTTGATGGTGTTGTTGTCGTTGTCGGTATTGCCATCACTATCTGAAACATCACCGTACCCTGGTAAATTGGTTTCAACAACGGTGTAATCTCCTGGAGTCACGCCAGTAAAACTATAGTTACCATTAGCATCGGTAATAGCAGTTACTGTGGGATTATTACCACTGTCATCAAACAGTTCTACCGTAACCCCTGCAATTCCTGCACCGTTAACTTTGGTAATTACAGTTCCTGCGATCGTTCCTGGTACAAGAGCATCAATAAAATTGTTCTCTTGGGAAGATTCTCCTCGATTGAGAGTAACAGCAATAGTATTTAGGTCGTTATTGGTGTCTCCATCAAGATCAGAGATGTCGCTATAACCATCCAGGTTAGTTTGAATTACGGTGTAATTACCAGGGATGATATTTGAAAAAGTATACAGCCCATTATTACCTGTAACAGCGGTGATGGGGATGTTATCACCATCCAAAATTGGATTAGTGCCAGTACTATCGAATAGTCCTACAGTTACGCCAGATAGAAGAAGATTGTTTTCTCCATCCCCATCATTATCAGCAGCAACCGTACCTGAAATCTGACTGCTAGGAGTATCAATAAAGTTATTATTGGTTGAAGTCGTACCACCCCCTACACTGACATCAATAATGTTGAGATTATCCCCATCACTATCGGAATTGTCGATATAGTTAGGCAAGTTTGTTTCTTCGACTTTATATTCCCCTGGTTCAAGATTGGTGAATTGATAACTACCATCAGCTGCTGTAATGGCAACTATTGGTTCGCCATTTGTATCTGTAACTGGAGAACGATTGTGATTGAGTAAGGCTACAATAACGCCTGCAATGGGGCTACCATTATCGCTTGCGGTTACAAAGCCACTAATATTTCCTGGTCGTTCATCTACAAAATTGTTATTGGCAGAGTGTTCTAGAGAAGCATTAATACTAACGTTAATAATATTATCGTTCGCCCCTTCGGTATCGGAAATATCAGAATATGAGGCATTTAGATTAGTTTGGACGACGTTATAGTTACCAATATTTACATTAGTAAAGTAGTAGTCACCATTGACATCAGTTGTGGTGGTTTGTAAAACATTTCCACTGGTGTCTTGTAATTCTAAGCTAACCCCTTGTAGAGGACTGTCACCAAGGTCATTATTGTTAGTATCTTCTTCAACCTTACCGCTAATTATACTTACCTGCTGGACGTCAAAAAAGTCATTGCTAACAGAATCTTCTCCTGTATTGAGAGAAACAGCGATTAGATTAAAATCTCCTCCATCGCGATCAAAGACGCTTTTGTAGCCAGGAAGATCGATTTCCGCAATTTGATAATTACCAGGGGCAATATTGTTAAAGAGATATTCACCGTTGTTGTCGGTGGTAGTGGTAGAAATAACTGTACCATCAGGTAATTGTATTTCTACGGTTACTCCAGAAATTCCTGTAATCCCATTATTGGTGGCAGATACATAACCTGCAATACTGCCTAATTCTTCATCAACAAAGTTGTTACCTGTTGAGTTTTCTCCTGTGGCAATAGTGAGATTGATAATACTGTCATTAATTCCTTGAGTATCACTGACATCACCGTAGCCATCAATATTGGTTTGAACAACGTTATAGGTGCCAGGA
>CAKZYI010000342.1 GCA_937884735.1 uncultured Pleurocapsa sp. | reverse complement strand
TCTTACACACTTCGTAGCCATTCATCCCAGGCATAATGATATCCAACAAAATCAAATCAGGGAAAAATTTTTGTACGCCCATCAAGGCGGTTGAACCATTGATAGCTTTACGCACCTCATACCCCTGTCCGATCAGTATTTGAGACAAGAGACGTAAATTATCTAGTCGATCGTCTACGATCAAAATTTTAGCTTGCTCAGTTGAAATACAATCGCTGTTCATACTTCTGCATTTTATAATGTTGGAGGTATAAAAGTTAAAGGCTTAGGTAGAGCTACTCCATATCCTTGAGCATAATCTACCCCTATATGCCGTAACTGTTGCAAAATTTCATCGTTTTCGACAAATTCAGCTACAGTCTTAATCTTCATAATTTGAGAAATATAATTGAAGTACTCAACGGTTGCACGAGCCAGTTTATTGCTAGCAATGTTTTTGACAAAGCTGCCGTCTATCTTGAGATAGTCCACCGACAAATTTTCCAAATAGGTCAAAGAACTCATACCACTACCAAAATCATCTAAGGCAATAGAGCAACCTAACTGTCTTAATTCTTCGATAAACTCGGATGCAATATCTAGATTGGCAATAGCTGTAGTTTCAGTAATCTCGAAGCAAATATTAGAGGGATCGATTTGAAAGCGATTAAATTGTTCTTTGAGAAAAATACGAAATTGTTTGCTGTTGATGCTTGCTCCTGAAAGATTGATAGCATATATGCTTTTACATAGAGAAGACTCTTGATTCTTATTACATTGACAATAATTATTGTAGTTAGTCATAAAGTGATTAATTACCCAGCGATCTATAGCTGGCATAAAATCGTAACGCTCTGCTGCGGGAACAAAAGCACCAGGAAGAATAAGTGTACCCTGATCATCTCGCATGCGTAGTAGTATTTCATAACGATTAATTTTGCCTATGCTGTTTTCTGGCTCATTCTCAATTGAAACAATTGGCTGTGTATAGAGACAAAATAAATTTTCTTCTAGAGCTTGATTCAATTTAATAATCCATTGTCTTTCCCCAAGATCTTTAGACAGTTCAACATCGTTGTCTTGATAAACATGAATACAGTTGCGACCATTAGCTTTAGCAATATAGCAAGCTGCATCAGCCGTGTTAATTAAGCTGCTAAAACTATCCGTATTAGAGTTTATTTCTACCAGCCCAATACTTGCCCCAATAGAAAAAGTTTTACCCTGCCAGGTAAAACGAAAATCTTCAATCCATTGTCTAAAATTATTGACAATTTTGATAGCTGCGGATAAAGGACATTGATACAATAAAAAGCCAAATTCATCCCCACCCAAACGAGCCAAAGTGTCTGAAGAACGAACTTGTTGGAGCAATAGGCTTGTTATTTGCTTTAATAGTTCATCTCCCGCTAAATGACCACAAGTATCATTAATAATCTTGAATCGGTCTAAATCTAGATAACATAAGACGTGCTTGTGTTCTTCCTGATGGGCAGAAGAAATTGCTGCTATTAGTCTCTTTTCAAATTCACGCCGATTATACAACCCTGTCAAGGCATCATGATTTGCTTGCCATGATAGTTGATTGCTAAGATGACGGGACTCGGTAACGTCTCGAAAAACAATTACTGCACCGATTAATTGACCTTGGCGATCGTGAATTGGCGCAGCCGAATCTTCAATGGCGTATTCTGTACCATCGCGGGCTATTAGTACAGTGTGATTGGCTAATCCCACTACTTTATTTTCCTGTAAGACTGTCTCCACTGAATTAGAAGCAGTTTCTCGCGTGTATTCGTTAACAATGTGAAAAACATCCGATAGAATCTGTTCTTTGGCTTCTCTCAATTTCCAACCAGTTAACTTTTCTGCCATGGGATTAAGATTTACAATCTTACCCGCGATATCTGTGGTTATTACAGCATCGCCAATTGATTGCAAGGTAACTTGAGCAAGTTCTTTTTCCTGCTCTAACTGTCGCGTTTTTTCTGACAATTCTTCTTGCAAAGTCTCGATTACGCCAAAAAGCTCTGCGGGGTCGAGAACTTTTAACATATTGAATTGGGTGATCATACCCTGCAATTCTCCCGAATCTCCAATGACTACTAACCGCCGTACCCGCAACTTGTCCATTTGCTGGCGCACTGCCATTAATGAATCCGTTGTTTTCATACAGACTAAAGGAGTACTCATAACATTTTGTGCCTCGGTGTTGGCTATATCTATTCCCAATACTTGGAATTGAACAATGTCGCGTTCTGTAACAATACCAACGGGAGTCGCTAATCGATTAGAACTAAGGTTTGTTGTTTCTGAATCTGGAGAATTAGTAATTATAATGCAGCTAGTCTTGTTTTCTGCCATTATCTTCGACAAGCTCAACACTGATGTCGTCATCGGTGCTTTAAATACATTTCTGGTCATAGCTTCCTCTACTCGACGGAATTTGAGTAGATTTGATGGGTGCAAAGCACGACAAATAGTATGAACGCTAACTAAACCTTCTAGCTTGCCAAAATCATCCACAATAGGCAGGTGTCGAATCTGATTTTGACGCATAATCGTCATCATTTGATTTATATCCAAAAAATCAGATTTCTTGAGAGTAATAAGCTTACTGGTCATTACTCGATCTATTTTTGTTTCTGCCAAATTAATGTCTGATGCGGTAAGTCTAACAATATCAGGCTCAGTTAAGATTCCCACCAACTTAGATTCTTCAAGAATTAGCACATAACTATACCGACGAGAATCTTGAGTGTTGTTCCGATTCATCTGGGCTATAGCTTCCATAACCCCTCCAGAAGAATGAAAAGTTGGAGGATTGGGTTCAATTACATCTGCTGGCTTGAGGGATTGGTACTGGAATTTAAGATTCACAAGATGATTTTAAACAAGTATTTTATCGCTCAATTTTATCGCTTATCTTCATGGTCAATCTACTTTCTTGCTTTCTCAGATTTGATATAAATGCAAACTGCATACAAAGAATAGACCTAGAAATACTAACTGACAGAAATAAATAAAACATTCAGAGGTCAGAAAAATGGTAGATTCAGTAACTCTTCCTAACAAAACAGTAAAAACAAACCGAGAACAAAATTTTTTCAATCCACTTGCTACAACTGAGAGAGACTTAGCCAGGACACAAGAATTAGCAGGCAAAAACTTGTTGTTAGTAGTTCTCGGAGGTTTGATTTTATCCCCTATCGGATCGTCATTATATTTGGGAAGAGGAATTAACTTCTTAAAAATATTTGCCTATATGATAGTTATTTCGTTTACTGTTGGAGCTTCTGTTTCTGAGCGAGAAACAGCCAAAAACTTGGGTGAAGGTATTGGTCGTATAGCTGGTTCTATAGCGATAATGGAACAAGTTGGTGCTGTCAAAAAAGCCAGAAAACGTTTATCGCAGAATAAATAATTACTCGTTACTCATTACTTATTTACTTTTACAAGCGGTTATATCAATATACCATAATGAATTTTGTACTGTTGAGATAGCAATTTTGTCCTCCAAAACTTGGAGAGCAAATAGTTTAAACATCACTGATTGTTATTTAATTAAAGAACGATCGCATCATTACATTAGACATACTGTTGGCTAAATTGTTGTTGTAGTTTATCAAAACCAACGCGATCGCTTTACCAAAATAAGATTCTACCCTAGCTTTAAATTTGGCTAATCTTCAGTCGTGGAGTAAATACTTCATGGGAGCATGTCTGCGTTGAAAGCGATCGCCATAGTTTGGTATTTTTAGGAGTTGTAACCATGATTTTTCCTTCTTTACTTATTACTTATTACTTATTACTTATGGGTCGCTTTGCTATGCAGCCACAGAAGAATCTATAGGCAAATGCAAACCACATTCTTGTTTTAAGCCTTGAAAACGAATGTTTCTTTTATGAGCATCATTACCAGTCAGAGGGCGACTAGAATGAAGATTTCCTACCGTGACATATCCTTTATCCTTGCTCGTATAGAGGATGATAGGGCAAATTATTGGCTTTCAAATGGATCGTACTATTTTCTAAGCTACATTTAGATCCCCCTAAATCCCCCGCCTCTCCCTCTAATCTCCCCTAAGCTTGGGGGAGATTAGAGGGGGCTGGGACTTTTAAAAGTCACACAGGGCATATCCACTTGAAAACCATATTGAACTACCAATGAAGACTTTCTCTGAGTCACCGCTCAAAAAAAAATAGTATTAATCTTAGCTATTTCTCAGATTATCTAAAATGAAATGCTATCTATTTTAGTTCCAGGTTTGATACGCATTCCGTTGACAAAATCCCAGCCAGACTGAGGGCGTTTTCCTGCAAGCTGCACTTGAGTAAGTAGCAATAATCCCGAACCAGTTTGTACTAATGCACCAAAATTTTTGATGTTCTTGATTACTTCTCCTGGTTCACCTTTGAGTTGGAGTAATTCTAAATACTGCTGCTGAATAGGCTGGTATTCTTCTGGCAAATCTTCGATAGTAGTTTCGGTAATAGGTACTGTCGCCATGATTTTTAATTTTTTATCTTCTAACTTGGCAGCACAATTAGGGAAAAATCCTCGAACTTGATTGTGTATTTCCAGAGCATTTTTTGACCAATCGATCGCAAAATCAGCCTTATCAATCAAACGTGCATAGGTAGCTAAAGAATCGTCTTGAGCAATAGGAGTAATCTCTTGCTGTTCTAATTTAAATAAAGTTTCTAATAACAAGTCTGCTCCTTGACTAGATAAAGTAATAGCTAAATCGAGGGCATTATCTAGAAGATTAATTTCCGTCTCAGCTCTAAGAAGCATATCTCCTGTATCCATACCTCGATCCATCAACATGGTGGTAATTCCAGTGATGCGATCGCCATTAACGATACTCCACTGAATTGGCGCAGCACCGCGATATTTGGGTAATAATGAACCATGAACGTTAATACACCCCAGTTTTGGCATCGACAAAATTTCCGTTGACAAAATTTGACCATAAGCCACCACCACAAAAGCATCAGCTTGAATTGCGTTTAGTTTATCTAGGGTTTCTCGGTCTTTTTTGATTCTGGAGGGTTGCCAAATCGGAAGATTGTGTTCTAACGCGATTTTTTTAACTGCTGACGGCAAAACTTTATAGCCTCTGCCTCTAATTTTGTCTGGCTGAGTTACTACGGCGACGACTTCTATATCTGGACTTTCTATTAGTTTATTTAAAGTCGTAACGGCAAATTGAGGAGTGCCAAAAAAGACAATTTTCATATGGTACGTTAAGTGTTACTTGATAACCTATGTATTTTTTAGTTCGTAGCTCTAGGTTATCTTCAAATGGTGGGCAATAGAGACATATGATAGATGATAAATCTAGCTTATTTTTTACTCACCCTACAAAGGGATAACTTGAATACATGACTTCTCAATGGGATTATTTTCTAAAAAATCTTGGTGAATGGCACGGATCATTTAC
>CAKZYI010000341.1 GCA_937884735.1 uncultured Pleurocapsa sp. | reverse complement strand
ACCCTGAAGTAGCTTTAGAACAAGCAGATAGGTGCGAACAGACCAATCGCAAACGTCGTCAGCTATGCGAACAGATCGAAAAAGAAGCGATCGCACTAGTAGAATCTACTCCTATCCCCTGGAAAGAAAACCGAGTATTGGTAGTGGTGTCAGAAGGTTGGCATCACGGGGTGATTGGGATTGTGGCATCCCGCTTAGTCGAACGCTATGGTGTGCCTGTTTTTATTGGAACATACGAAGAAGAAGAAGAGTCTAAAACTAAATCAAAGCAGAAAAAGCCGACTATGATTCGCGGATCGGCAAGAAGTATCGATGAATTTAATGTTTTTGATGCTTTAAATTATTGCGACGATCTCTTAGGTAAATATGGTGGACATCGTGCAGCAGGGGGTTTTAGTTTCCTGGCGGAAAATCTAGAACAGGTTAAAAAAAGATTGAGCGAGTTTGCTCATAAATGTTTGGAAGTAGAACACCTAAAACCTTTAGTGAAAGTAGATGCTCAAGCTAGTTTTAGTCAAATCGATTTTGAACTGTATCAACAGCTAGAAGGTTTGCAACCCTGGGGAATTGGTAATAGTCCTCCAGTATTTTGGACATCTAATGTTAGGGTGGTCGAACAAAGAGCGATCGGTAAAACCAAAGATCATTTAATACTAACTTTACAAGAAGCTAATTCTGATATTCAGATCAAAGCTCTAGCTTGGCGGTGGGGAGAATATTGTCCGCTACCCGAATATTTGGATTTGGCATATAAACTGCAAGAAAATCATTGGCAAGGCAATACTAGTATTGAATTGGAGTTGGTTGGGGTTAGATTACCCAAAACGCCACTAAACAATAATATTGAACCGATAAGTAAACCTTTGAAAAATAGCAACGTTCAAAAAGCTGTGTTTACTTATAACAGTAGAATCTATTATTGCAGTAAGGGTATTAGAGAACTACGGATTAGAAACGATAAAGGAAACATACTGGCGGTCAATCAAGGAAATCGTACTGGTTTATTAGGCAAATCGAGAGATGAGGCAAAAGAGGTGAATGTGACCAAAGAGCCTTATTTTCAGTTGATTAAGGCTGCCTTAAAAGCGATCGAAGAGGAGAATTGGTCCACAGATGAACGCGGATAAGCGCGGATGGGGTTATTGGTCGCTTGGCGAAATTAATGTGTTGGGGTTTTATATTTTGTGTTGTGAATTTTTGTAAGTTATGAGTTGAGATCTCACGTATCTAAATGGTTTAACAGAAAAAATTATCGGCTGCGCTTTTGAGGTAAGTAATGTTTTGGGTAGTGGTTTTCTGGAAAAAGTATATGAGAGAGCATTAGTGCAAGAATTGAGGATAGCTGGATTAAATGTTCAAGCTCAATATCCTAATCCTATATCTGTCTACTACAAGAAAACAGTTGTCGATAATTTTTTTGCTGATATTTTAGTCGAGAAAACTATTCTAATAGAACTTAAAGCTCTAAATTCTCTTGATAATAAACATCAAGCACAGTGTATTAATTACCTCAAAGCTAGCGGTTGAAACTTGTGCTTACTCCTAAACTTTGGGATATCAAGAATTCAAATAAAGAGAATTATCCATAACCCAACCATAAACAATACCCACCCATAATCCCATCTGAGTTTATCTACGTTTATCTGTGGACAACATTAAACCAAAAACGAATGTAAACAATTCTTGGTTAAGTAATTTAAAACCAGAAAAAATCTCTAGACTTATAAAAGTACATAGCCAATTCTTATCTATTCACCTCAAGCATGATTTCGGTTATTTATTCTCCAGAATTTCTCGAACACGATACAGGTTACGGTCATCCAGAAAAAGCTAAACGATTGAGTGCAATTGCCAAAGCATTAAAAAAAGTAGAATGGCACGAGCAAATAAAGTGGCTTTTACCAACATCGATAAAAAAAAGAGACGTATTAGCTTATATTGAAAAGATTCATACTCTAGAACATATAAATCGCATAAAAAGAGTTGCAGACAAAGGCGGTGGATATTTGGATGGAGATACCCCTATTTCGGCTAAAAGTTATGAAGTGGCTTTACTCGCGGTTAGCGGATGGCTTGATGGAGTTGATTTAGTATTAAATAAACAACCTGCTTTTGTCTTAGCTCGTCCCCCTGGACACCACGCTACAAGGGATACGGCAATGGGATTTTGCCTATTTTCTAACGCTGCGATCGCAGCAGAATATGCTCTAACCAAATCAGGAATTAATCGAGTAGGAATATTAGACTGGGATGTCCATCATGGTAATGGTACAGAAGCGATCGTGCAAGACAACCCTAACATTGCCTACTGTTCTTTGCATCAACATCCTTGTTATCCAGGCACAGGAAACACCCAAAATAAACAAAGTAAATATAATAATATTCTCAATTTACCAATGGTTGCGGGAAGCAAAATTGCTAATTATCAATTGGCTTTTGAGCAAGAAATAATACCTTTCTTCCAAGAATTTAGACCAGATATTTTAATAGTTAGTGCGGGTTATGATGCCAATCTAGAAGACCCTCTTGCGGAAATATGTCTGCAACCAGAAGACTATAGCGTCTTAGCACAGTATGTATTACAAATTACAAAATATCCTTTATTTGGTTTAGAAGGGGGTTACCATTTAGAAACTTTAGCTAAATCTGTAGTTGCCACTTTAAGCATTAGTCTGCCATAGTTGTTAATTATTTATCAACGATCTTAACTAAAACTTATTCCTACATTTAGGTTTAAATTATTTTCTTTATCTGTATTCTGCTAGATATAATAGCGTGGCTCTAAACAATATGAATATTGCTATCTCTGAATCATCTTTGTTCCAGTTAACGCAAAACTTAGATCGACCCCTTTCTTCCATATCTATTGGAGCAGAAACTCTCATAACTCATGTTAGTTCTATTGTTGACTTGTTAATAGAAAAGCAGATCCAGGCAACAGTATGGGTCAAATTACCCCAAACCAAAAGCTGGATCGATCAAATACAGAAACTGCAAAGAGAGGGGAATGCTAAAAGTATTTATTTATGTGGTAGCAAAAAAAACTATTCGCCTCGTTCTTTTCTAGATAATTCTACTGAAAAAACACCAATTATTCCATTCCAATTTGATAAAAATTTAAGTCTGCAACGAGAATCTTTTTTAATTGTTTCATCTCCTGGTTTCTGTAGTTTGCTTTTGGCTCAGTGGCAAAAAGGTAGGATTAAAATGGAGTCTTCTGGTAAAAGATTACAGCAGCCATACCTAGAAACAGTTTCTAGTTTCGATTCTGAAATTATTGCTCGAGTTTTATCAGAAATATCCGACAAAATATCATCTGATAGTGAATACATTCCTCAAAAAGATTTTTTAGCTAGCTCCAATCTAGTGACCCAAAACAAATTAATGGCAGAACTCTTGTTAAAACAAGTTAGTCACAGCCAAAGACTCCAAGTATCTTTAGAATCTTTATCTAAAACTAGTTATGTTCCTGAAAAAACCACCACGGTACTAGGATTACAGGAAGATTTTCTCAACAATTTAGTCCAAGAATTGCGATCGCCCATTACTCATATGAAAACGGCTCTTAGTCTTTTGGAGTCCAAACAAA
Organism: uncultured Pleurocapsa sp.; assembly: GCA_937884735.1. Classification (GTDB taxonomy): domain Bacteria; phylum Cyanobacteriota; class Cyanobacteriia; order Cyanobacteriales; family Xenococcaceae; genus Waterburya. Next base: position 1,838 of record CAKZYI010000341.1, on the reverse strand, counting down.
TCAAGGGAGAACAACGCCAACGCTATTTAGAGATGGTAAGCAATCAATGCGATCGCCAAAATTCTTTGGTTAGTGGTTTACTCGAATTGTTACAGCTAGATACACCCACTGAAGCTGAATATTTACATCTAGACGATATAGTTCCTGGTATAGTTAGCACCTATCAGCCTTTAGCTGAAGAAAAAGAAATTCAATTAGGATATACCATTCCCAAGGGTATTCCTCCTATCGCTTGTCCTCGTAGTTGGTTTAGACAAATAATTATTAATTTGCTCAACAATAGTTTACAGTTTACTCCCCCTGATGGTAGGGTCTTCGTTCAAGCATCAGCCAAAAATGACAATGAATGTATCGAAATTTTGGTGAATGACACGGGAGTTGGCATTCCCACCAGTGAGCTGAATAAAATTTTTCATGGTTTTTATAGTACTAAACCTACTTCTAAAGAAAAAGCTACTGGTGCAGGCTTGGGTTTAACCCTAGTTCAACAATTAATCTTACGTTGTGATGGCTCTATTTCCGTTAGTAGCCAGGTAGGCAAAGGAACTACTTTTAAGATAGTTATGCCCGCAGTACCAATGGAATTAATTTAGGTTAATAATTTCCACAGGTTCGATTGCTTCTGCTGGCTCAAAACCAAAGATTCGGGAATAAAAATAAAACTCACTATCAAGAGCCTTTTTAATATTTTCTGAGATCCTAAAGCCATGAGCTTCTTGCTCAAAGACTACATAAGCTACGGGCAATCCTTTATTTTTAATCGCATTAAACATCATTTCGGCTTGATTGGGAGGAACGACTCGATCTTTCAAGCCTTGAAAGAAAATAACAGGACAATTGAGTTTTTTAGTCTGATAAATAGGAGATCGCTCTTGATAAACCGCTTTTTCTTCAGGATATTTACCAATTAAGCGGTCTAAATAACGAGATTCAAATTTATGAGTATCCTCGATCAGAATTTCGAGATCGCTCACTCCATAATAACTAGCACCAGCCTTAAAAGTATCCCGAAAGGTCAAGGCTGCAAGGGTTGTGTAACCTCCTGCACTACTTCCTGTGATAACAAGGCGATCGCCATCTACTAAATTTCGTTTCACTAAATATTTAGCACCATTAATACAATCTTCTACATCGACAATACCCCACTTACCATCAAGTCTTTGACGATATTGACGACCATAACCAATACTGCCACCATAATTGACATCTAAATAAGCAAAGCCCCGACTAGTCCAATATTGGATGCGAAGATTGAGATCGACGGAAGCTGCTGCGGTAGGTCCTCCATGGCTTTTGACAATTAAAGGAGGAAGTTCCCCTGGAGTTGCAGTATAGTCTTTATTGGTAGGAGGGTAATACCAGGCATGTGCCGTTAGATTGTTGGCAGTAGGAAAAGCGATCGCTTCTGGTAGAGCAAGATAATCAGGATCGATAGTTAAATCTCCTGCGCGCTTTAATATTTGCTCTTTCCTATTTTCTAAGTCTAGCTTAATAATTGCGGTGGTTTCTGTGGGTGTACCACCGACAAACACCACAAAACCACTTTCACTTGCCTGTAGATCGGAAATATTGGTATATCTAGTTTTAATTTCTTCAAACTGTTTGGTTTTTAAATCGATTTGTCCCAGGTGCCAACTACCATTACTCGAATAGGTGCATACTAGGCGATCTCCTCCGATGAAACCATAGGTAGATAGCCCAAATACCCAATGAGGATAAGCAAACTCTGCTGCCATTTGATGTAGTATTTCAATCGATCCATCTTGATTTCTGCGGTATAGATTCCACCAGTTAGTGCGATCGCTAGAAAAATACAGCTTGTTATCACTATGCCATTT
>CAKZYI010000340.1 GCA_937884735.1 uncultured Pleurocapsa sp. | reverse complement strand
TTAAAAAAGCTAAAATAGGCAAAGAATCCCACTTAACAGCAATACTAATACCTATCAATAAATAAGATATGATAGATAAAGAATAATCCTTATTCTGCTCATCTGAGAATATCCAAGCAGCAACTAAAGGAAGAATAAACCAGCTATCGTAATGTCCTCCCCCTGCAAAAGAATAAATAACTAGAGGATTCCAGGCGTAAAAAGCAGTCTGAAAATAACTGAACTTTTTGGTTAATAGCCAACAGGTTAATAAATCTGCGATCGCAAAACTGCTTTTGAATAAAATAACGTTAGGGGAAATAGTTGCTAAACCTCGGAATCCCAATTGGGTTAGAGGGGGATAAATTGCTGATACGCCTTGATGATTGATTTGTGACCACCATAAACTACGATAGGGAATTAATTCCGTGGCATTAGGGGCAAAGTCGTAGGGACTAAAACCCTGAGTTTGAATATAACCTTCCCAGAGGTATCGCCATATATCGTCCCCAGGATACATAAACAGCAGAATCAGGCGAGATGCGATCGCGACACTCCAAAACCAACACCAGGTAAGAGATTTAACTCCCCAGGAACACACAAACCCCAGGCACATTACGGCGATACCGTAACCAAAGTTAATTACATTTTCAGACTGCCGAAGATCCCCATAAGGTAGAATCATCACTGCACCAATCAGCAACAATAAAACACTAATCCAAACTAAAAAAATATTGGACTCTTTTGGCGTTATTGGCTTTTTTTCCTCTTTCCTCTTTCCTCGCTCCTCTTTCCTCGCTCCTCGCTCCTTGTTCCTTGCTCCTCGCTCCTTGTTCCTCTTTCCTTTAAAATATAGCTTTCCCAAAGTAGTTAATATAATTGTTCCCGCTTTAAAACTACCTAAGATAGTGCCAGATATTTTAGATTTCCCTCCCTGTCGAGGATGGTAATTAACGGGAATTTCGCAAATTTTTAAATCTTCCTCAATTGCCCTAACCTGCATTTCTACCGTCCAGCCAAAACCCCGATCTTTCATCCCAATTCTGTTTAATGCCGACTTGCTAATTAGTCTCAAAGGACCAAGATCGCGATATTTATATCCCCAACCCAAATCAATCAACCAGCCTGCTAAACCATTGCCAAAATGCTGTATGGGAGTCATGACAGCTTTGCCCGCAACAGTTGCACGACGATCGCCTAAAATTAAATCGTATTTAGATCGTAAACTAAAAAATTCTGGCAAACAGCCAAAATCGTCACTGCCATCACCATCACAAAACAAAATCCAGTCAATTTCTGCTGGAATATTTTCTAAACCTGTCCAACAGGCTTGCCCATAACCTGGAATAAGTTCGTACAGAACATCTGCACCAGCTCGTTGAGCTACAATAGAACTGCGATCGCTACTACCATTGTCAACTACCCTTATCTTATGAAGACCAAATTTGTGTAAATTTTGAATTACCCCAGCAATTGTTGCTTCTTCGTTAAGCACAGGAATAACAACTAAGACATTATTCAAAGAAGTATCAACAAATTGTCTATTATCCTGCTCACACATCTTAAGATCAAAAAATTCAGTTAGTTCTAATAATTGTGCTTTAACTTGCTGAGAAGAGGTTGAAAATCCGCCAAACTATTTTAAATAATTTCGGTAATATCTTAAACACCATGAATATGTATACAGGGATAGCTTTAACACAGCATCAGAAGTATCTTGCGTTTACTCATTTAGGCGGTCAAGATTTTGCATCTCTAATCCATCCTGCTTTGGTAGTAGCTTTTGTTTTTCCTATGATTGGGATAGTGACTAACTTTGCTTGGCAAACCCGTCAACGTCGTTTGCAAAGTAAAAAAGGCAAAAGCAAAATCCCTGGGGTGGTAGGTAGAGATCACGTCAAGATTGGAAAGTGGCTTTCGGCTAGTGTAGTCGTTTCATCCCTAATTGCGATCGCTTATTCTATTGTCTATAAAAGCTTTATTAAAGCAAAACTATGGGAGAAGAATAATCCCCAGGCAATTTTAATCATCTTATTGTTTGTAGCTACTATCGCGTCCTTAATCTTGCTCTTGAAAGCCAAACCTCCTTTATGGAAAGGAATCTTTGCTACTATGACGGGCTTGGGTTTAATTATCCTTGGTCTGCAGGATGGCGTATGGCGATTATCGAAAGAATGGTATTGGTCGCATTACTACTATGGTATTGCTGTATCTTTACTAATGCTGTTTTCTATCGCTATTGTGGACGATATATATCGCGATCGCACTAATACCTGGCGTAATATTCATATAGCCCTAAATTGCTTTGCTTTACTGCTATTTGTAGGACAAGGACTCTCTGGTGCAAGGGATCTATTGGAAATTCCTCCAGTGGGCAAAAAGAAACCCCAGAAAAAAGCTGTCATCGAACAGGTTATTCCTGTTGAGACAGCCCAGTTTTACGACAATATTCACTATGCACCTGACATTTCAGGGGGTTAATTGACCTTCAATTTATACACGCCTTAAATGTTTTCCCATTCCGCATAGGCATAAAAAGGAGTGGGAGACATTGCCGAAAATAAATTGTCATAAACTCTTAATTTCATCTTGCCAATAGCAATAAAAGTTGGTTCTTTTTCTGCTGTTACTGGAGCAAATTCAATTTGTGGATGATATATTTTGACCTTATCGGTAGTAACATCTAAAAAATAGGGATTAAATACTAAAGACAATCGCCAATCTTCCTGCTGCTCTAATGCAATCAGCTCGTGTTCTCCTTTGCCCAAAATATCTATTTGATTTTGCAAATAACTACTGGTTTTAAAATAGCTATTGGGTAGCTTTAAATCCGAACCATCACCATATACATAATGATCTAACAATACCGAAGCTTCAGGATAAATAAACTTAGTCGCAACAATGCTGGTTTTCGTGCCGATGTGCATGATAGCTTTATCCAAACTATTCAGTTCTTTTTTTGCTGCTTTAGCTAATAGAAAATCAACATATTGATTGAAGCTATTTTCTGTATTTGTCCGCAACTTTTTCGAGATCGGATCGTTTAGTGTAGTAACGCTCAAAGAAAATAATCCACCCAAAGTTAACAAACTAAGTAAAGCGATCGCTGAATATTTAATACCTTTATTTTTCATTATCGTATATTCACTTAAAGTATTTATTACTACAGTTATAACACCTGGTTTTTGAGATGAACATAAACTTGGGTTTTAAGTAATGAGTAATGCCCTAGTCCCCTTGTGTAGCAATTCTTAGATTTGTGAGGTACATCTTAATTAGCCATTAGCCAAAGCTAAAGCATCAGACCGTACCTCGTCGTGTATGTGAGAACCTTATCAGTTTTATATTTAATTAGCATTGTCAGTCTGTCACTTAAGATAGATTTTATTTAGCTATAAATATCCGATGATTAAAGATAATCCCTTAAAAATTCTTGTTACACAGTTATACAGTGTTGGTAGTGCAAAACTAACGCAGACATAATAAAAAATGTATTCGGTGAGATATGTATCATGGAAAAATCCAGAAAAGAAAAAATAATTGGTAATCTACAGCAAGCCAAACAGACAGGAAAACTAAAGACAGAAAGTATTAGAGATATTGTTAAAACAGCAGTCTTGGAAACTACATCGGAAGTAAAAGAAGGTAGAGCAGAAATTACTAACTTAATCCAAGATGCCATAGCAGCAGTAGTCGAAATATATCAGGACAAGAAAGACGAAATTAAAGAGGAAGTTTCTGCTTCAATTGAAGGTGCTATTGAAGGTATTAGTAGTGCTAGAAGAGAACAAATTTCTGCTACCCAAACCGAAATTCAAACTCTAGAAGTGAAAGCAGAAAGAGAAGAACAGGAACTACATCAAGAAATCGACGAAGTATTGAAAGAGATAAAGGCAGGAAGTGAAAATAAATCTGAACAAATAAAAGCTGCGATCGCTAATGCCATTGGTAATTTAGAAAATAGTGAAGAAGTTGCATTGCTACAAAAGCGTTATGCCCAATTGAAAGCTCAGTTAGCTATTGTACAGGCTAATTTAGCTAACAGATATGGCGAAAATTATGGCAATGTCAATCAATATCTTGATGATGCTAAAACTTGGTATGAAAGAGCTAAAGAAAATCCTGAAGTTTTTACAGGGAAAATAGAAGAAAGACAGCAAGAATTTGAACAAAAACTAGGTGAAACTGGAACAGCGATCGCCAATAAAGAAAGACAGGTCAAGCAGCGTTTAAAAGTACTTTGGAAATCAGTTTCTGAGTTGTTTCACGACCGCAAATCTCCTTAGAATTAATTATCAAAAAATGATAGATTTAACTAACTATAAAAGCAAATTAATCTCTGGGTAACATCAGCAATTAGTTTTGTTGATATTCTTCTAACAATTGAGGAATATAATCATAACCATCGACGCTAATCAAACCAATAATTTGCGATCGCCCTTGAGACAAAATTTGCTTAAATTCGTCTTGTCCAACCTGTCCTTGTAGGATCGAAAGCAACCCTGCAACCTGTCGCCACTCAACCGAATTGATTTGATTTAATAAATACATTCCCAGGCTGCCATAGACAACAGCAGAGGCTCTATCCTCAATGCTATAGTGAGCTTCTGCTAGGTAGAAAAAGCTTAATCCTTGGAGATAAACATCCCTAGAATACTGGGCTAATTCTGCTCCTTTTGCCAAAGCTGCGATTGCTGTGGTGGGCTGTTCTAAAGTTACATAGGCAATCCCCAAACTACTGTAACCAAAAGATTGACTCTGGAAGTCTTTCAATTTCTTGGCTAGTTCGACTCCTTGTTCGAGATAGCGAATGGCTTCACCATAATTCTCCGTATCGATACTTTCCAACTGACGGGCTGCAAAAACTTTGGCATAGCCCAAATTAACCGAAGCATTAGCTTCACCCAATTTATTTCCTACTTGACGGGCTGCAATCAAAGCTCTCTGACTGTAATTAATTGCCTCGCTATAGTTTTTGAGGTTAACATTAGCCCGACTAAGATGATTGAGGTTAGCAATTTCACAGGCATAATCATTAGCTTCAATAGAAATTGCCAAAGCTTCTTCATGAAAAGCAACGGCTTTTTTATACGAACCAATTGTCCGTTGAGAATACCCCAATAAGGTTAGGATGCGTGCTTTCTCCTCTGTTCCTTCAATTTGTTTTAAAGGTTCATCAAAATAGTCTAGGGTATCCTGTAGATATTCTCCAGAGAAGTCGGCAAACACGCCGCTGTAAAGGGGAAAATCTTCCCGTTGAGCAAAAGCGCGCAATGTTTGTAGCATCATCAAAAAACAACCGTCAGCAAGGGGTGGTTGTTTTTTGACAAATAGCTGCCACAATTCACCCCAAATAGAGGCAAAAGTGAGCATTGTGCTGTAAGATAGCTCTTTGCCAAACTTGGAGTCATAAGGCTGTTTATCGTACCAATTAACCAAACCCTGCTCCACATACTTCAAGACAATGGCTAATTCTACCCAAGCCCTAAGTTCCAAATTACTAGCTATTTGAGAAAAAGTCCTCGCTGACTGCTGTTGAGACAAAGTGCGAAATAGTTCTTTTAATAAAGGGCTAGATACTTTTTGTGCCCAAACACGCCAAGGATTGGGTTTTTCCGCACCGAAGCCTGAAAAATTACTGGTGCCATACATCCAGCATACTAAGTCTCATTCCAAAACAGTGAAAGACTTCAAACCTTCGGTAATACCGACAGATAGTAGTCGCCAATCTTGAGCCACATTAACGTCTTCTTGTTTGTCGGCAGCATTTTTAAAGCTTTGGGCGAGTTTAACCAATTCATCAAAGCCCAAAGGTTCATCTTGGTTGGGATCGATCGCATCGACGATTGCCAAAAAATAGTCTTCAGACTCCACAGCCAATATTTCCTG
>CAKZYI010000339.1 GCA_937884735.1 uncultured Pleurocapsa sp. | reverse complement strand
AGGCTAGTGTTATATCTTTTTTTTTTCAGTAAAACTTTTCTTGGTTTAAATATGCTGCGAAATCGAAAAAAAGCTGCCTAAATTGTTTTTAATATAGGGTTTTTGATTCTAATTAAACATTACATAATCGCAAAACCCTCTTATTTACTTTTAATTATTATCTATTGTTCAGTTTAATTTTAAACAATGCACTATGCATTTTGTTTCTCCGCTTTGATATTACCTGTTGATGACAGTAAGAAAAGCTCTACTGACTCTGGATCTAAAAGTTTAGAGATAAAATAGCCTTGACCACGATCGCATCCCAATTCTTAAAGCAAATTTAACTGATAGCTATTTTCAATTCCTGTTGCTGTCACTAACATATTCAGTTGGCTAGCAATAGTAATTATTTGCTCTAGTAGCTGATTTGCCGATTTTTCATGCTCTAGCTTGAGGCTTGTGGGAGAAATTTTAGCAACTACAGAACGATCTATTTTAATCTCGTCAAAAGGAAACTGGTGCAGACATGTTAGGGAAGAATAGCCAGTGCCAAAATTATCCAGACACAGTTTAACTTGTCTTCTTTTTAGCTGCTGAAAAATTGGCAGGGCAGTTTTTGGGTTTTCAATTGCAATGGTTTCAGCAATATCAAATTTGATATTTTGTCCTTCAAGCTTGAGTTTGCGAACAATCGTATCTACTTTACTAATCAAACTAGGGTGAAAAAACTGTTTCGCCGATAAGTTGATACAAACACCCAAATTACTTTGAGCTTTTTGACTACGTTGCCATTTTTTAAGGTCTTGACAAGCTTGTTTGAAAACTAAATTTCCCATGGCATTAGTTAACCCCATCTCTTCGGCTTTGGCAATAAAATTTTGGGGTGGAATAATCCCTTGTTGAGGATGATGCCAGCGAACTAAGGCTTCTAATTCAATGACGCGATCGCTTTTTAAAGAAACAATTGGCAAATAGTGATTGACAAACTCCTGAGATTTTATTGCTTGTTTTAATGCCATTTCATGTTTAGCCGAGTCCACATCCTGCTGGAGTTGAATATACATCTCTGGCTGAAACACTAATATGCGATCGCCTTCTTCTTCTTTGGCTTGCTGCATAGCCATGTCAGCATCATTAAACAATCTATCTGTATCCCGATAATCTTGATTGCCAATTACAATGCCTGCATTGATATTGACTAAAATTTTGCTTCTTTTGATAGCAAAAGGCTGACTAAATTTTTCTTGGATTTTTTGAGCGACTGCAATTGCATCTTCAACATCTTGAATGCGATCGAGAAAAATACCAAATTCTTCCCCTTCTAAACGACTAAGAAGAGCCGTTTCTGGCAAACAGGAATGTATATTATGAGCAATTGCCATCAACAGTTGATTTGTCTCAATATGACTTAAGGTGCGTTTGATATTTCTAAAGCGATCGCACTCCAACAAAATTACCCCAAAAAAGTAACCAGGGGTTTTATTTGTATCACTCAAAGCTTGCTTTAGCCTACTAATAAAGGAATTACGGTTAGCATATCCAGTAATAGAATCGTTAAGAGCCATTTTCAACAGTCTATCTTGAGCCTGTTGACGACGATTTATTTCGTCTTTTAACTGTTGATTGCTATTTTCTAGCTCAATTGTGCGATCTTTAACTTTTTGTTCTAGCTGATTGTTGAGTTCGACTATTTGATTCTTGCTTCTGGCGATCGCAATTTGATTTGCAACTCTAACTACAACTTCCTTAATCTCAAAAGGTTTGTTGATGTAGTCTACACCACCAACTTTAAAAGCTTGCTTCTTATCAGCAAACTCATCTAAAGCACTAATAAATATTACGGGGATCTCTTTAGTCTTCTCGTCAGCTTTTAGTCTTTGACAAACTTCATAACCATCCATTTCTGGCATTTGAATATCTAGCAGAATTAATTCAACCCATCCAGAATGGGCAGCTTCGATAGCTTCTGCGCCATTGTCAACACAAATACTTTGATATCCTCTTCTTTTAAGGATAGCAGCCAGTAAATCCAGATTATCTGGAGTGTCATCGACAATAAGAATGTTTCCCTGTGAATTTTCCGCTTGAGTATTCAAGAAACTAATTTCAAAAACCTATATCTATAAATTTATAGTTCCCCAAATTCTCTAATTGGTAGCAGGTATTTGTATTTATTTCATTCTTTTGGTAATTGATATATTCGGCAAAGTCTTTGTGATAATTAAGTTAAAAATAAACCCTCCATACAGTAATTAATATAGCTACCCCCGCCGTAATCCAAAGTATATGCAAAACTAGCCAGCTTGCAGAGGTTATGACTATGCCTGTGAGGATAATTGACCAGGGCTGACACCAAGAAGGCTTATAATCCCAGATATTGGTAGATTGAGGAGCCATATTTTTTTATATGTTTATTCTCTATTTTAGTAAATGCGATCGCTCTAGGTCTGAAATAAATGCGATTGCAACTATTATTAGTTATATTAGTTAATATTTTTTATAATTGAATTTCTACAGAAAGTCAGAATATTAACTCGAAGTCCCAAATGGATAAATGATTTCGATGTTTTAGCAAATGAAAACGTTACGGTAGGAATGAGTTTACCCGATTTAGATGACTGCTTAAGTCGAAAAATAGAACCGAAAGCACCTTTGCCTTCTGCAAGATATGAAGCATTGAAAAAAGGTAAAGAGGCAGGATGTCGTATTTATGTTGCGATAGCTCCTACTCATCCCCATTTCCAATTAGATGATTTTAAAAAACACTTGGAGAAAATAATGCTGCTTGAACCTGAAGTAATTTTTTGGGAACCGATTAATGCTCGTGGAACTAATGGAAAAAGAATGCTTGCAGCAGGATTAGATTTTGTTAAATCCGTTATGAAAAAAGATGAATGGGCAAATAACTTTATTCAGCAATGGGAACTAGTTGAAACAGCATCAAAAGATATAGGTTGTAATAATATTCTTCGCATTTGGCCAGATCGTGAATTAGAAGGATATGTAGATAAAAAAATTTTAGAAAGTTGGTGGTATCGACCAACCGTAGAAAAATGGAGTTAAGTTAAATATTTCTGGATGGTAAAGGAATATCTTTCTTAGCACTTGCATAAACAGTTTCAATCCAAATTTCTCGTGCCTCTTCAATATTGACTACGCATTCTTCTAAGGTTTCCCCTTGGGTCATACATCCAGGTAAATCGGGAAGCGTTACTGTATATCCTTCTTCTTCAGGATAAATTGAAATAGGATATTTGAGGGAAAGATAATATTCTAATGGTTGGCGGTCTGTTTTTTTATTTTGTGTCATCTTGCCAATTTTCTAAATCTAATAGTTTAATTACTGCTTCGATATAAGTTCTTTTAACTTTCTTACCGCCTTTTTTCGGAACTACGATTACATCACCTTCTTCATTTTCAAAAATGTGATGACTTCCTCTGACACGAACTTCTTGGTAGCCAAATGTTTTTAGTACATAGCTTATTTCGGTAAAACGAGCTTCGGGAGGGCGGGATAATAAATGTTTAATTAGTTTTGCTATTTTACTCATTATAAAAAAAGAGATGCAATATTGTATTGCACCTCCTGAATAAATTTCTTGATTGAAAATGAATTAGGTATTAATCAATACCTTCGATTCTGTCTTCAACTTCTTGATACAGTTCGCGCAATCTGTCTAGATTTTCTTCGCTGGTTTCCCAGTATCCACGACCATTGACTTCGAGTAGAGTACCAACGATTTTACGAAAAGAATTGGGGTTCATGTCCATCAGACGTTTGCACATTTCTGGGTCGTCAATGAAGGTAGTGTTAACATCTTCATAAACCCAGTTGTCTACCGCATCGGCAGTAGCAGACCATCCCATAGTGTTAACCAAACGTTTAGACAGTTCTCTTACGCCTTCATAGCCGTTACTTAGCATTCCTTCGTACCATTTGGGGTTGAGCATTTTGGTACGAGCATCGAGACGCACTGTTTCGGACAAAGTACGTACTTGAGCATTAGCTGTAGTAGTATCGGCGATGTATGCAGTGGGCTTTCTGCCATCATCGCGCAGGCTAGATACAATCTTGGTAGGATCGGAATCAAAGTAGTGAGATACGTCGGTTAGAGATATCTCAGAAGAATCTAGGTTTTGGAAAGTTACATCAGCTTTCTTTAAAGAAGATTCAAATAGACCGCGATTTTCGTCCATTACCCCAGGATTATCGGAGTTGAAGGAGAAAGATTTACGGTTGAGGTACATATCCTGTAGTTCTTTTTCTTCTTCCCAACTGCTATTTTCTACCGCAAGGTTGATGTTGGAAGAGTATGAACCAGAAGCGTTGGAATAGATACGAGTTGCGGCTTGGCGCACGTTAATTCCCATTTCTTCTGCCTGCTCTAAAGCGTGCTTGCGAACAAAGTTCATCTCTAAAGGTTCATCTGCTTCGGCTGCCATTTTGACACCGCGATCTAACAAGTTCATCTGATTGATAAACAAGTCACGGAAGACACCAGAACAGTTAACAACCACGTCGATACGGGGACGACCAAGTTCTTCTAAAGGAATCAACTCCAGCTTATTTACACGACCTAAAGCATCGGGTACGGGACGAACTCCAACCATCCACATAATTTGCGCTAGAGACTCGCCGTAGGTTTTGATGTTGTCTGTCCCCCAAAGCACACAGGCAATACTTTCTGGATAGTTACCGCCGTTATCAAGTTTTTGACGCTCGACTAATCTGTCAACAACGATTTTCGCCGATTGAACTGCCGCTAAAGTAGGAATGGACTGAGGATCTAAAGCATGGATGTTTTTACCAGTCGGTAAGACATTGGGGTTGCGTATAGGATCTCCACCAGGCCCAGGTAGTACATATTCTCCCTCTAAAGCCTGTAACAAACCGCCTAGTTCGTTATCAGCACATTCCTGTTCCAAACACAACTCTAAATATTCTACTAGAGGTTTAAAGGCATCTGCATCGACATTACCATAGCCAAGTTCGTTGAGGGCTTCCATCCAAGGAGCTTTTTTACCGATGTTAAAGAAGTTAAGCTTGGATACCATTGATACTCTACCTTCGGCATCAATTTGAGCGCGAACTAAAGAACCAACTGCTGCACGAGTAGCCTGGGTGATGTCTTGGAATAGCTGCACGTCTTCGAGAACACCGCGGTCATTGTTAGCGTAAATCTCATCGATATCTCTGCCAATACTGTTGGCAATGATGCGAGGGAAAGAGACAATACCTTCTTCTTCCCGATCTAGATTAGAAATGCTAACTAAAGTTGCGATCGCTTCTTCGGCTGTTGGGCGTTTACCAATAATGTGTAAGCCACAGGGAAGCAGGCGAGATTCGATTTCCATTAGCTGTTTGAAAACCAAACCAATAATGGTATCCCTTTCTTCTTGACTTAGTTCTTATGCCGAACATTCAGGGAAATCAATATCTTTATCGAGGTTACAGATACGGGCTTGATCCATTACGGTATCGACGATTTGAATACCACGTCCGCCGTCTTTCAGGCTTTGATAAGAACCAATCTACTCACCCAATTCTGTCAAACCTTTATTAAGTCCTGCATTTTCAGCAGGAGGAGTGAGGTAAGAAATTGTTGAAGCATAACTACGACGTTTGGCAATAGTTGCTTCGGACGGGTTATTAGCCGCATAGTAGTAAATGTTAGGAATACTACCTATTAGGCTATCGGGATAGCAATCACCAGACATACCCATTTGCTTCCCTGGCATAAATTCTAGCGAACCATGAGTACCAAAATGCAGTACCGCATCGGCTTTCCAAATATGCTCTAGATAGGTGTAGTAAGCTGCAAAACCGTGGTGGGGAGATGCGGATCTAGAGAACAATAAGCGCATGGGGTCGCCTTCATAACCGAAGGTAGGCTGTACGCCAATAAAGACGTTACCAAACTCTTTTCCGTATATAAGCAGGTTTTGACCATCGCTGTTGAGATTTCCTGGTGGGGGACCCCAGTTTTCTTCTAGCTTCACGGAATAAGGTGTAAGTCGTTCGTATTGTTCTACAGACATTCTGTGAGCAATGTTTAACTCAGGAGAAGCGTATTGTGCTTGAGCATCATTAATGACCTCTTGCATCAATTCTTCAGCAGATTCTGGCAAGTTTTGGATGTCATAGCCGTTATCCCGCAAGCCTTTCATTGCTTCGTATATCGAGCCAAATACGTTTAAGTATGCAGCCGTACCCACGTTTCCTTTATCGGGAGGGAAACTAAACACGGTAATGGCTACTTTCTTCTGTAGCTTAGGTTTTTTGCGTAGACTACCCCATTTCATTGCTCGACGAGCGATCGCTTCTACCCGATCCTGCAGGGCAATAGATTTGCCTGTCGCACCATCTCTACCAGAAGCAATAATCGGCTCGATCGCACCATCTAATTCGGGAATGGCAATCTGCAATGCTACCTGTACTGGATGCAAGCCTAGTTCGCTTTCTTCCCACTCTTCTGTAGTTTGGAATACTAAGGGTAATGCCACCATGTAAGGGCGGTTGAGGCGTTTTAATGATTCAACGGCTTTGGGATGGTCTTGTCTTGCCGGACCACCTACTAAAGCAAAACCTGTTAAGGATACTACCGTATCTACTATGGCATCTTCGCGATCTCCATTCCAGAAGTATTCATCTACTGGTTTAGAAAAGTCTAGTCCCCCTGCAAAAACAGGAATGACTCTTGCACCCATACACTCTAATTCTTGCACCATCGCCACGTAGTGAGCGTTATCTCCAGTAACCAGGTGAGTGCGTTGCAATACTAGTCCAACGCAGGGTGCTAAGGGATCTTTTAAATCGTCAGAAATATCTTTACGGTCGTTAAACCAATCTAGATATTCTTGAATATCCTCAAACATCTTAGGTGCTAGGGGATGCCAGATACCCATGTCGGGATAAACAATGGGTTCTTCGTATTTAAAATCTTGGTCTTGTTTGCCTGGATAAACATACTTATCCGACAGCATTAATAAAAAGTTTTCTAAATTATCGGAGTTGCCGCCCAACCAATATTGAAAGCTCAACATGAAGTTACGAGCATCCTGGGCTTTTTCTACAGGCAAATACTTTAATACTTTAGGTAAAGTACGCAACAGCTTTAGCATCGCATCTTGGAAAGAACTTCCAGACTTGTCTTTACGCTTCCGCATAAATTGGGCGATCGCACTTTTAGACTGTCCCAACTGCGCCATAGAGAAACTGCCCATCTTATTGAGGCGCATTTCTTCTGGCATGGAAGGGAACACTACTGCTGCATCCAAGTTATCGCGATGAAGAGTAACTGCTTCAACAACCTTTTGCGCTAACTCCTCTACAAATATTAATGACGCAATAAATATATTTGCCTGGGCGACATCATTTTTAAAATTATTGTAATTTTCTTCGTCTCTTAACTCTTCAATGAGATAGCCACTGAGTTCGATGGCTAAATGGGGATTATTACTATTAATCGATCTAGCTGCTTCTGTCAAAGTACTTTGATACTGAGGCTCTAGCACGACATAGACCACCCTGAGTAGATCGCGACCGTTAACAGCATCTGGCTTAACGTGACGAACGGTAGACTTGACCTGGGTGAACATATAACTTGACTCTCCTTATAGTAATGGCGATATGAATGGGGTATTTCGGAGTAAGCTCGCTCTTTACTCACTCAGATATAAAATTATGTATGTAAAGTATTTTTATCAAAAAACGATACCCAAAATCCGTCAGACAGGCGATCTGACACAATTCGATAACAATATCTAAACATTACGTAACAAACTTTTACAATTTTTGTGAGTATGTACTCAGTATTTTAGTTATATTATTTAACTACAAATAGCTTGACATTTAACACCTTTTGCTATGTCAAGATTTACAAGAGTATTTGGTTTGGATAGTAAAGCGATCGCCCTTCAATAACTACCAGGATCGCGCACTATGCAGAGTAAATGTTATTTATCGTCAATTTTTATAATAGAAATTTGTGCTTAATAATTTAGTCGTTAGTAATAGAAAATAATCTTAGAATATTTATTTTTGATAGATATTAATCAATGTTTTTTATTTAATCTAAATAGTATTATTTCTTTTATTAAAGCGATCGTCTATGGTTTGCAATATAAAGTTAAATATAATGTTGAAATATCTACATGTTTAAAATTTCAGGTTAGTAGTTAATATGCCTTACTATGTTGAGGGATGGATTGAGGTAGTTTGGGATGTTTCTCTAGAAGATGAGATACAACAATGGTCTGGGGTCATTAATTTGGAGAGATTCCATTTTCATGGAGATGATGTTCCCGATTTACTATTTGGCTTAACCAAACATCCTTGCGACAATCCTTATTTTGCGAAACAAGGAGTACCTGAAGATTGTAGTAAGCAAGTTGCTGATGAAGTAAAAAGAGACAAAGAATTTTTTAAAAAATATGGCGAAGGAAATATCAATTATACCTACGCAAAATGGTCAGAAATAGCAGAGCATTTAAATGAATTAGAACAAGCCGAAGACTTCGATGATTGGAATGTTATTTTTTCGATGGTTCAGATAATGTGTGAGAGAAAGTTTGAACCTGAATGGATAAGATTTGTGATGTGGGGCAACTGGTAAGTTTTGTGATCGAATTCATAGAAACTTGAGGCTATAACAATAGCATTTGTAAAAATTCAAGGGTAAAGCGATCACATTTATGGAAATTGAAGAGTAAAGCGATCGCATTTATGAAAATAGAAGAGTAGGGCGATCGCATTTTTTTTGTTTATTTTAGATGTTGCGATCGCCTTTATTAAATTAATTATTCTTCAGGTAAATCGCTAACACCCGTCAAATGTTCGATAATTACCTCTAATTTGGCATCCAATCGATTAAACCGATGTTCGGTATTGTGTTCCAAACGAGTAATCCTAGATTTAATTTCGTCTAGATCTTCTTCAATAGCTTCAAAAGAAGTAGATATTCTTCCTCTTGGCTCAACATCTAATTCAATAGTTTTTAGTCGTTGTTGTAAATCGGAAATTTGCCTACTGTGTTGGTTTATCTTTTTATTTTGCTCGCGTTCTTGTTCGTTCATTCGTTATACTGCTATTAGGTTTTATTTTAGGGAGTCTTTGAGATTTTTTTGTTCTCA
>CAKZYI010000338.1 GCA_937884735.1 uncultured Pleurocapsa sp. | reverse complement strand
CCTAATGCTTGTTGATACTGCTTGAGAGCCTTATTTCTATCCCCTTGTAACTGATAAACTCTACCAAGGTTTTCTAGGGTTTTGGCTTTGCCAACGCGATCGCCTGTGGTGTTCGCTACAGAATATGCCTGTTCAAAGCTATTTCTAGCTTCCTTATACTGCCCTATTTCTAGCTGAATCGAGCCAAGAGCATTGAATGTACGCCGTCTAAGGTGGGAATTGCTATGGGGTGAGTTTACTGTTTGGTATAAATAGTTTTCTGCCTGTTTATATAATCCTTGGTGAGCATATGTTTCTCCCAAAGCGATCTTGGCTTCATTTAACTCTTGCTTTCCCAAGCGATCGCTTTGACTAGATACCTGTAATTCATGGACTCCCACTCTCAACTTACTTGCTGCTTCTCGATAGTCTCCTAACTCCAGAGCAATTAAGCCTTCTAAAGTTTTAGCTCTGCCATCTCTACTACTATAATTAATAACCTGTAGTGCTTGTCTTTGTTTTATTCCTGCTTGCTGATATCTTGCTTCTTTGTAATCAATACGAGCTAATTCTATTAAACAATTATATTGTCCTTGGCGATCGCCTATTTGTTGGTATATTCTAAGAGCATTTTGCAATTTGGGTTTGGCTGCAAACAAACTACCCAAAGCTATTGTGTCTCTTGCTGCTTGGTAATCGCGATCTGCCGTCTGTTTGTTTGCTAATTGAGCTTGGGCTACGCTGGGGTTTCTCCAGCTTGTAGAATCAAGCTGGAGAGCTTGAGAAATTTTAATATTTATTCCTATATCAATCGCCACGCTAGGAATTAATAGACATAAAAATAAAAAATAACGACAGATAAAAAATTGCGATCGCATAGATAGCTGTATTTCACTCCGAGCAATAACTATACTTTCTTAGCTTTGATTTTAAAAACTTGAAACAGTAAGCTTACTTAAATTTTTACCTTACTGGTTTGACTGCAATTAAAACTATTAAATACATGAATAGTATTATATTTAAAATCTTTAATAAACTTAAAATTGCTTGAGCATTAAGTTAAGCGAGGTTTTGAGAAATTGATTTTTGTAGCATTTATGTTATTTACAACCAACAGTATTAGCTGATTTGTTAACAAAAAATTAAAGGTAAATATGATGGGCGTACTTTACAATATGCTGCTGAACCTATTGGCATTGTTCGTGTATTATTGACTTTGATTCAATCTATGTTTGCGATCACAATTAAATATATAATTGCAATATTCAACTACTCAAACCAATAAATCTTCATAGTATTCTTAACAGATTTTATTGATTTTATATATCTCAAAATATATAGTTCAAAAGTTTTTGATTTTAATAAAAAAGTCGGAGAAACAATACAACTTATGACAGAACCACCAGAATTAAAATTCTCATAATATATTTATAAGATACGAAAACAAATATTGTACTGGCTGGGGGTTGTACCTTTGTGACCCATAGCTAAGAATCGAAGGAGAGCGAATCGTCAGATTCTTAGACAGTATTAGAGTAGACAGAACGTTGTGGAGTTTTTATCGCTTCCTCCACTTAATTGTTACCGAGGGAAGGCGCAATCCTTCATCAAAAAGGTCTTAGGTAGCAAACGAAAGTTAGCTCAAACGCAATCAAAATACAAATATTGTACTGGCTGGGGGTTGTACCTTTGTGACCCATAGCTAAGAATCGAAGGAGAGCGAATCGTCAGATTCTTAGACAGTATTAGAGTAGACAGAACGTTGTGGAGTTTTTATCGCTTCCTCCACTTAATTGTTACCGAGGGAAGGCGCAATCCTTCATCAAAAAGGTCTTAGGT
Organism: uncultured Pleurocapsa sp.; assembly: GCA_937884735.1. Lineage (GTDB taxonomy): Bacteria > Cyanobacteriota > Cyanobacteriia > Cyanobacteriales > Xenococcaceae > Waterburya. The sequence continues at coordinate 7,297 of CAKZYI010000338.1, read as the reverse complement.
AGCGAACGTAATAGTTACTCAGCAATTATTCATCCAAGAATTTATTTTAGTTAATTACTCAGCCTCTACTTCGATAGTAAGGTTGAGATTTTTTTGTCAGAAAACAAAATTACTTATTACTTATAGCAATTCTTCGATTCGTGAGGCATGTCTTGATTAGCCGTTAGCCATTAGCCATTAGCCAAAACTAGACCATCAGACTGTACCTCGTGTACGTGAGAACAGCTATATTACTCCCAAGCATATCGGCTAGCCCCAGTATTTACCAAGGTAGGACTTCTCCATTTTGATGCCAAAATGTTCCTGTATTTTTCAAATTTAATTCTTCAATACGGGCTAATAAGCCCTTGACTGAAGTTTCTGTAGTAATTCCAGCCTGATTAAAATTAGTCATGCGAGTTTGAACCAACCCTGGGTGTAAAATAGCTACTGCAATTTCCCTTGGTTTGAGGTCAATAGATAAAGACTTTCCAGCCATCGACAAAGCTACCTTGGACATGCGATAGCCATAAGAAGCACCAGAGGTATTATCATCAATAGAACCCATCCTACTGGTCATTAGAACAACTTTAGAACCCTTGTCTAGATTTGGTAATAATGCTTTGGTAAATCTTAGAGGCGCGATCGCATTTACTTCAAACTGACGGCGAATACTATCCAAATCAAGATTATCAAGACTAACTCTTTCGACAATTCCAGCGTTGTTGATCAAGACATCAATTTGTTTACCGTCCAATCTTCTCAGCAAATCTTGTATGGCTGCTTGCGAGGTAAGGTCAATATCTGATTCTATACGTATTCCCAAAGATTTTAGTTCATCAGAAGGCGATCGACATACAGCAATCACTTCATTTCCTTGCTCTTTGAGTTGACGGCAGTATTCTAGACCAATACCTCTGTTTGTCCCCGTAACCAAATAAGTCTTGTTTATTTTTCCAACCTCTTTAAATGATTAAATTTTCTATTTAGATCTTAGAATAAAACGCCAAAAAAAAGATACAGAAGCAGAAATTGACTATTAACTGCTGTCCATATCTCTATAAAATCAGATTGTATTACTTAGGTAAGTTGTTCTGCCTTTTCCTCGGCTGGAAAATATTTCCTCAGTAGGGTAAACAATTTGCTTTCATCAATTGGTTTGTGTAAACAATCACTACAGCCCGCATCCATCATCAGCTTTTCTACAGTTGAATATTCGCTAGCCGTAATTGCAATAATTGGTGTTTTGGCAAAAGCTGGTATTTCTCTTAGCTCTTCAACCATTATCCAACCTGGTTTATTCATATATGCATCAGTTAAGATTCCGTGGGGTTGACTCTCTAGTGCGATTTTTAAACCTTCGTCGCCGTTGTCAGCCAATAAGACTTTGAATCCTACAGATTTAAGTAATTCAGTTAGCAGGGAGCGGTTTTCTGCCACATCATCTACAACCAATATTGTTCGTTCTTGACCTCCTAGTTTTGATGATACATTTAATTCGATTGGATCTGCAGGTTTGCTGTTAACAACTACTCCAGCCACAGGGAAAGTTGCCTCAAACCAGAAAGTTGAACCTCGGTTAAGCTTACTTTCGACCTTAAGTTCGCTCCCCATTAACTCAATAATTTGTTTGCTAATAGCTAAACCCAGACCAGTACCACTAGTTTGCTTTTCTTTGTCTCCGACCTGCTCAAAAGGCTGGAAAATTTTCTCGATTTCATCAGCAGCAATGCCTACTCCTGTATCCTGAATTTCAAATTTGATACTTTGTCGTGCCATGGAGTTAGCTGATTCTGGCGGAAATAAATCAACTGAGCTAACCATCAAAGTTACTTTTCCGCGGTCAGTAAATTTAATTGCATTGCCCAACAGATTAATTAATACTTGTCGCAGGCGTTTTGCGTCTGCCCGAAAATTAACTGGCAATTCTCCTTCAGTTTTATATTCCAGGTCAATATTTTTTTCGTTGGAGCGCATTTTCATAATGCTGACAACTCCGTTGATGAAGTTTTCAAAGTTCAAATCTGCATAGGCTAGATCTATTTTGTTAGCTTCTATTTTGGCAAAGTCGAGCAGATCGCCGATTAAGGCAGATAAGTGATTACTACCCTGTTCGATAACCTTGAGGTAGCTAATTTGAGCAGCTTTAATTTCTTCCCATTGGGAAGAATCTATTTCGTCTAGCTCAATATCATTAACATTGCGCTGTAAAATTCGCGAATAGCCTAGAATACCGTTGAGGGGAGTACGCAATTCGTGACTAATGTTTGCTAAAAATCTATCTTTAGTTTTATTGGCTACTTCTGCTACTTCCTTGGCTTTTTTCAGTTCAGCAGTTCTTTCTTCAACTTTAACTTCTAATGTTTTGTTGACTGTTTTTAATAAATTAAATTGACTTTTTAGCTGCATTGCCATTTTGTTAAAGGACTGAGATAAAACGCCAATCTCCTTTGCTCCCCCAACTGTAACCTGGCGATCTAATTCCCCTCGTGCCATTGCCTCAGAAGCTTCGCTCAACTGATAAATTGGTCGGGCAATCCAGCGAGAAGTATATAGTCCTAATATCACCGCAGCCCCTAAAGCTCCCAAGCACAAGATAATAGTCGTTTGAGTATTGGCATTAATTTGCGCCATAAAGTCAGATTCTGGAATTACAATCGCTTTCGTCCAAGACAAACCATTGCTATCCGTTAATTGATTGATGGTTAGAAAATGCTGTTTGCCATCAATTTTGAAGTTGATGATTTGTTCGCTATCGGCACGGGCAAGATTGCCAAATTCGCTTTTCAAATACTGGGCTGTTTGGCGAGTCAGAGGGTTTTGACTGTCAGTACTATGTATTTGTTCTGGCTTACCCGATACTATGGCAAACGGTTTTTCATCGGTCGAAGTTGCAACCATCATCCCCTTCGAGTCAAAAATAAATGCTTGACCAGTTTTACCAATTTTGAGACTGTTGAGAAATGAACTAATTTGGGCAATGCTCAGGTCTGTGGCTAAAATACCCTGAAATTTTCGATTGCGGTCGTAGTAAGGCTGTCCAATGGTGATCGCTAAAGTAGGCGGATTAACCCAGGCATAAATCTCTGTCCAGGCAGTACCGTTAGCTTTTTGCGGGACTGTGTACCAAGGTCGATTGCGGGGATCGTAATTAGGAGAAGCTTTAAGAAACTTATCGCGATCGCCATTTTCCTTGATGGAGTAGGCCCGCAATGTCCCAGCAGAGTCTGCTACCTGGTAGCGAACCGTCTCGTCGTCGATAATCTCCAGTCCTATAACCTCACCTTGAGAACTCCCAAATTGAATATAGCTCACTTTGTCAAAGATTTTGCTTTGCTGTAAAAAGTGCTTCTCCATAGTCTGTAAATCATTTAAGTCGAGCTGACCTAGATCGAGCGCGCTTCGGTTGAGCTGATTTATCTGGTCGGGGGTATTTAAATAATCTCTAACGTGTCTATTGATACGACCATCGACCTCCCCCATTAGCTGTCCTGCCAAATCTTGAACTGATTTTTGACCGTTACGCAAGGATAGATATCCAGTAAGTCCTACCGCTGCAAAAATTTGCGCTACGAAGGGAACAATTAAAATTATTCGTAGTGGTAGTTTAGAGCCGTTTTTCTTTAGAGAACTGCTATTCATAAAACTGCTTACTATTTTTATATTAGTAGAGTTCCCAATTCTTTAATTTACACAACGAGATCGCCAGATTTTTTTTCGTTTTCTACTCCACAGAGAAGACATTGGCGTTGTTACTTAAAATAAGGGCGTTGGTGAAAGCTTAGTGTTCACCAACGCCATTTCTAATGAATTATCCTTTTACAGGTTTATTTCCAATTATTTTTTAATCAAACTAGGAAATGTATCTGTCTTATGTTCGATTGCATAGGTCGGAGAAAATTTAGCCAAAAGCTCGCGAAATTCTTGACCGTCAATTGTTTCTCTTTCAACCAACAGATCTACAATTCGATCTACCGCCAAGCGATTATTGCTAATAATAGTTTTGGCTTTGTCATAACAGTCTAGAGCAATGTTGCGGATACGAATATCAATTTTTGATGCCACCTCTTCAGAATATTCATTTTTATTTCCCGAATCGCCACCCAAAAACACAGGTTGTTCTTGACCTTCTAGAGCTAATGGTCCTAAATCCGACATTCCAAATTTGGTTACCATCTTACGAGCCAAAGAAGTCAGCATCTGAATATCTTGACCCGCACCCTGAGTTACTTCGTCTCTACCAAAAACTATTTCTTCTGCTGCTCTACCACCCAAAGCAGTAGTAATTTGGGCAAGAATTTTTGCTTTGCTTTCTAGTCCCATTTCTTCTCCTGGAGTAAACCAAGTCAATCCACCTGCACCACCTCTAGGAATAATGGTGACTTTTTCTACTGGATCGTGTCCAGAAGCCATAGTCGCCACAATCGCGTGACCAACTTCATGATAGGCAATTAATCTTTTGTATTTACTATCTACAAGAGGAATTCCTTCCATCCCCGCAACAATACGATCTACCGCGTCGTTGACTTCTAGCATGGTTACGGCTTCTTTGTGTCTTCTTGCCGTAAGAATTGCTGCTTCGTTGAGGAGGTTGGCTAAATCTGCACCAGAAAAACCAGGGGTACGACGAGCGATTGCATCTAAAGAAACTTCAGGGGCAATTTTTTTACCACGAGCATGAACTTCTAGAATGCCCAATCTGCCCTGCATGTCAGGATAATCTACTATTACCTGGCGATCAAAACGACCAGGGCGCATCAAAGCCTTGTCCAACACATCGGGGCGGTTGGTAGCAGCAATTACAATGATGCCACTATTGCCTTCAAAACCATCCATTTCGGTTAAGAGTTGGTTGAGGGTTTGCTCTCGCTCATCATTACCGCCCCCAATACCAGCTCCCCGCTGGCGACCTACTGCATCAATCTCATCGATAAAGATAATACAGGGCGCATTTTCTTTCGCTTTTTTAAATAAATCGCGGACGCGAGATGCACCAACACCCACAAACATTTCGACAAATTCAGAACCAGAAATACTAAAAAATGGTACTCCAGCCTCACCTGCGATCGCTTTTGCCAAGAGGGTCTTACCTGTCCCTGGAGGACCTACTAGTAATACTCCACGAGGAATTTTTGCTCCAATTGCCGTAAATTTTTCTGGCTCTTTGAGAAAGGTAACTACTTCTTGTAGTTCTTCTTTTGCTTCTTCAATACCCGCCACATCGTCAAACTGAATTCCTGTTTTTGCCTCCATCTGGAATTTAGCTTTAGAACGACCAAAACTCATCGCCTGACCAGAAGCATTTGCCGAGCGGCGCACAATCATGATCAACCCCGAAATCAAGACAAAGAAGATTAACAGATTTAACAAAACCCCTATCGTTGTGGAGCGGTCAATAGATGTTTTGATTTTAAAGTCTACTTCTTTTGCTCTAATTTTGGGAATTAGATCCTGGTTTTGGTCAAATAAAACTACTTCTTTTGCTGGCTCATCTTCAGATTGACCTTTGAGAACCACACTAGCTCGGTTGGTAGTTTCGTCAAGTTCTACTTTAGTAACCTGATTTTCTTCCAGCTTTTCCAAGAATTGACTATAACTAAGGTCATTTTTTGGCTTCTGCTGTGACAATACAGGAGCTGCCAGAAACAGAGTTTGCACAATCATCCATCCCGCAGCCAAGCGGCTAATTGTACTACCGCTCTTTTTCTTTGTTTGGCGATTATTTGGTTTATAGACACGAGTAGTATTTAAGTTTGCTTCTCCTCTAGTCTGGCAACTTTTTTTCATAGTAATTTATGGCTATTACGTCTATTAGATAAATATATAAAATTCAACAATAACTCCAGCCTAACTAAAAAAAAAGATTTTTTGCTGTATTTTCATTGAACTGTATCTAAAATAAGTTTATCCAAAATGGAGAAAATAAGATTGCTAGAGAAAATTATGCTCAAAATGCAAAAAACTACGGTGTTCAATGACTCTAGAGTTTATTTCGAGTTATTGCCACCGTTTTAATTTTAAAACCCCATTACAGCTTTAGTTGTTAGCAGAAGCCAACATTTCTTTTAATTTTGCTAGTTCGTCAGCCCAACGGGGATCGGGTTGAATGCTGCCTTGTTGTTTTTGAACGCTACCCTGTTTTTTGCTTCGTTGTTTGTTACCGTTGCCATTTTTCCTTTTGGGAGCTTCTCCACCTTCTACTGATGCACCATCTTCTGCTTTAGAGCGAGGTAAAGCTTTTTCTATCTTTAGAGGACTTTCCATAAAGGGCTGACCGTTATATTTTTCAATAAACTGGTCTGCAACTTCATCACTGGGTACAGTAACAAAAGCAAAACCTCGGCACTTGCCTGTTTTGCGGTCTTTGATTACTTTAGTTGAACCCTCTTTACCTTCTACAGCAATCATACCTGCCAAAGCATCGCGGTCAATATCTTCTTTAGGTAAATTTCCTACGTATAGACGAATAGACATAAAAATGTATCTCCCAAGCTAAGTTAATTCTAAAATAGTGTGCAGAGCGAACGCTTTTTTGATGACAATTAAGCCAAAATATAATAAATTTTCCAAAAGCTTTTTATAGATGAATCTTTTGGTAGACTACTTTACTTTACACAACTATGGACACCTCAAAACACATACCACTATTCAACTCGATTGAGTAAGAGTGAATAAGGTTGGATCTCAATGTCAACCAGTTGCTAAATATGATGCTACTTCTAATTGTTGCCACAGTAGTTAAAAAACATTTGCTAACTAAATAAGCGTCAGATAATTAGATTTGAAAAATTGAACTTTATTTTAAATTCTGCACTATCTCTAATTATTACAGAATGTTTACACTATTAGCCAATTTATTTATTTAGTTTCAGCAAATTTGATTTATTTGATTTAGATGTTCTGGTAATAAACATTCATCATGCGATCGCCATATTTGGTTGAGCAACGTTTTATTAGTACTAAATAACCAATTCATAATGCCAAACAACAACTATTTTTCTTAAATGCATTTTACAACCATTATTGTCAAATAATTGTTACATTGGCTTACAATAAGATCGATCATGATTTTGTTGCTAATAAAAAATGAGGATATGCCTTATGTCCAATCCAATGGAATTGTCTCTAGAGCAAAAATTCAACATTCGCTCTTTTGAAACTCAAGTCAAATCTATGAGTCACGAACAGGCTCAAGAATTTTTGATCAAGCTGTACGAACAAATGTTGCTTAGAGATAATATGTATCAAGACTTCATACGACATCAGTGGGGCATAGAATCCCCTCCACAAGCATAAAAAATGCTTACAACTATTTATC
>CAKZYI010000337.1 GCA_937884735.1 uncultured Pleurocapsa sp. | reverse complement strand
CGACTCCATCTGAGCCAGATTGGGTATGGCCATACTTAAAATTTTCAACCATCCCCCCTGAGAGTTACTCGACTCTCGACATATTGCAAACAAAACATAAAACAAAGCGGACTGAATGCCGCAAACCTACTTTTTTCTTTGGAACGAATCCAAAAGTGACTTTAGTATACAATAAAACAATTATGATTACTTAATATTATGACCTCCCGTATTTTAATTGTGAGCAATTTGCTATCTAAAAAAATAGAGCGAACTAATGTTCGCCCTAGTAAGATAAATTGACCCTTAAAAAACTACACGGGAGTAGTCTCAGGAGATTTTACACCATTGCTTTGTGATGGGGTTTCTTTCTTCTGAATCCACAAAGAGGTGCAAGGGATTTTGCTCTTGTCACAACGTTCTGCATATTTTTCTGCCACGTCAGTTACTTCTTTTAATAGTCCTTGACTTAGGGTAGTAGGTTCCAATCCCAAATCTAAAAAGCGTAGATTTTTAACAAACAGTTACTTATCAGATGCTTCGATGCGAGGATTTTCTAGGTGAGCAATTTCACCTCCAGTCATATCTGCAACCATCTTAGCCAAATCTTTGATGCGGTGAGTTTCTGTCATCTGATTGAGAATTCTGACTCTTTCACCTTTTGGAGGAGAATTTTCGATCGCTAGTTGGACGCAGCGTACAGTATCTTTTATGTGAATAAAGGCTCTAGTTTGTCCTCCTGTGCCGTGTACTGTAAGAGGATAGCCAATTGCTGCCTGCATCAAGAAACGATTTAATACAGTGCCATAGTCGCCATCGTAATCAAAGCGATTAACTAACTTGGGTTGCATCATGGTTGCATGAGTGTCTGTTCCCCAAACAATACCCTGGTGTAAGTCGGTAACGCGAATGCCGTCGTTTTTATTGTAATAATAGAAAAATAGTTGATCCTGGGTTTTGGTCATGTGATAGACGCTTCCAGGGTTGGCAGGATAAAGAATTTCTTGTTGAATGCGATCGCCGCTATCGGTTACAACTTCTACATCCAAATATCCTTCAGGAATTTTCATTCCCGCAGTACCATAGCCATAGACACCCATTGTACCGAGGTGAACCAGATGAATGTCCAAACCCGATTCAACGATGGCACAGAGTAGATTATTAGTCGCGTTGAGGTTATTGTTAACTGTATAGCGTTTATGCTTAGAAGACTTCATCGAATAGGGAGCAGCCCTTTGTTCGGCAAAGTGGACGATCGCATCGGGTTTTTCCGCCAAAATAAGATTCAACAGGCGATCGTATTCTTCGGCAATATCAATATTGTGAAATTTAATTTCTTTTCCAGAAACGCTTTTCCAAGTGTCTAGTCTTTGTCCGATAGGTGCGATCGGAGTTAGGGAACTAACTTCTAATTCATTGTCAATATTGCGTCTAGATAAATTATCGACAATAACTACTTCATGGTCGAGATTCGATAAGTGTAATGAGGTTGGCCAGCCACAAAAACCGTCTCCCCCAAGAATGATAACTTTCATATTTTACTCCCAACTATAAAATTCATAATTAAACGACCCTGTTTTAAATTGAATCGTTAAAATAGCAACTTCAATATATTTAACCAAACTTTAAGCCCTTATTGTCACTTTTACGGCTCTATTGTGTTTTGATATACTAAATTCTAGGTTAATTCTTAGTAGATATAGTTGAAACAATCTTTATATATGGCGATACAAGGCTATATTAAAAAAAGTTTATTTTGTGGTCATAAGTAACACTCAATTAAATGTCTCTATAGTAATCTTTGAGTAATTTTTATTGTTTATATCTTTATAAGTTTAAATTAGATTGACAACCAATGAGTCATATCTCTGTCAAGTAGTTGGGAAAGCTGTTTTATATCTTCTTGATAAAAATTTGCTAGCTCTCTTTTTTGATCCATTGATAATTGAGGATACTCTTTTTTTACTGAGTTAAGCTGATGAAATTTATCGTTAAAACCTTGACTTTTCAGACTATTTAATATCTTCCTTCCTACTGAATTGTTGTTATTAATCCAGCGATAAACAGCGACGGCTAGGGTATACAGTTTGGCAAATCTTTGCCGAGGAAGTTTTGCATAACTTTGTTTAAATATTGCTGGATTTTCAAATTCGGCATCAACTGACAAAAACTCAAATACCCTACTAAGCACTTGCTGGGGATTAGTCTTAATATCATCATACACTATAAACTTAAGGTTTTCTTGAGGAAAAAGTTTGGTAAATGCTGATATGTGTTTGTAGTAAAGACTTTCTTGAACAATTGTTGATTCTAAATCAAATTCCTGTTTTATATCTTCACTGACAGTGTTGTATCTTAATTCCATGCAATATTGGGAGTATGCTCTTTCAATCGGATTACGCAACATAAATATCAAGCGCATATCAGGATTTAAGCTATATATCCTATGGGGAGAATCATCGCAAATCATATAAGAAGGAGACAATTCACCAATTGCTTTTTGCTCTTCTACATTTTCAAAGAAAGATAAATACCATGACTCTCCCTCCGAATATCTATGACTAAAGTAGTTCACTTCTTTAAGAGAGGGAACAAAAACCTCTGGATGTTCATTCAAACACTCATACAGCCATGTGGTTGCCGCTTTAGTTGCACCAACCAAAAGAAAATTAGGCAGTTTTTTCTCTTTTAATATCATTGACAATAAAAACTAAATTTTACATTTATTAATTACCATTCTGAAATCTTAAACACTTTGTTTCTTACAAGCTGATAACCATAGCCAGAAAAATGAGCTATGGGCAAAGTCATAATTACTATGGCACAAGTGAACCAGCGACTAAAAAGCGATGGAGCAGATTCTTCACCGCCACGCCAAACTTCTTTTAAAAAATTGTGATTGAGTTTGAGATTAACCCTCAAACTTTCAGCAAAGACGGCAATTAAGCCAATAAAAACTAGCTTTTCCCAGGGCAGGTTGATATTAGATAAAGATAAGTCTAGTCCAAACAAAATTGCCACACAAGAAATTAACAAAAATGGTAATTTACCTCGTATTTGGAGATTCTTGGTATGTTTGGTCGCGGTTAAAAACCTTCCCCTACCATATTTAAAATATTGAAGACATAAAGACTGCCAGGTTCTTCGAGGATAATACCAAACTTTGATGTCTGAGCTAACATAAATTGCTTCAGCATTTTTAGCTAACAATCTTTGATTTAACTCTGCATCTTCATTGGTAATCTGGTTGGAGTAACCACGAATATTTTTTAAGCTGTTTGTCCACATACAGCCCAAAAATACTGTATCTACATAACCATTGTATTTAGGGTTACGATACTTCGCGCCTCCATTTCCCAAGATACTATTTGCAGCTAAAGCTACTCCTGCTTGAAACTTATCTTCGGCAACAAAACGTTGTGCGCCTCCAACATTTATCGCTTTGGTTGTTAATAGAGTATTGATACATTTTTCAACGTAGTCTGGAGCATACCTACAGTGAGCATCAGCTCGCAAGAAGACTTCTCCCTGGCAAGCCTCCAAGCCTATATTTAATGCTGCTGATTGTATTTTAAGCGGGTTATGCAGCAATTTTACTTTAGAATCTAGACTTGATAATTTTGCTACTTTAGCATCGGTATTATCTGTACTATTGCCATCTATAACTAATATTTCGCAAATATTAGGATAATTAGAAGCTAAAAAACCATTTATTACCCCTTCAATGTTTTTTTCTTCGTTATAAGTTGGAATGACAATTGAAACAGAAGGTAAACTACTCTCACTCATACTAATAATTTTACTATCCTATTTTATTGGCTGCTCTAGCTCAATTAAAACCATCCAAGCTTGCTGTTTGATTCCTGGAAACTTCAATAAAATTGAATCAAACCACTGACAAAAACCAAGCAAAGTTTTAAATCCAGGTTTTCGCACTATAAAACTAGCTGCCAGAGAAGTCAGATAAAAATACTGAATTTTAGACTGTTTAAAATTACTGGCGATCGCATTTAAGTCTTTATTTAATAGGGGATGTTCGTCTTGGGAGCGAATATCAGGTGTCAGGCGACGATACAAATTAATCAAAAAATTGAGACCCAATGGCTCGATAAAAAAAGCTTTTCCACTAGGTTTAAGGGTTTTAACTATCGAGTCTGTCGCCAACTTTAAATCTAAATGATGTAGAATTCCCGAACCGCAAATTAAATCATAAGAGCTGTCGGCAAACTCCAAGTTTTCTGCGTTCATCACTTGGAAATTAACCTTTTCCCCTAGCTTTTCCTCTACTGCTTTTTGGCGCGCAACTTCAATCGCCACAGAAGATATATCGATTCCTGTTGCCAATTTGGGTTCGCTTTGGGCAATAGTATTGATGTAACTTCCTGTGCCGCAGCCATACTCAATGACCTTTGCACCACGACTATGGGCTAAAACCTTTGCTTTATACGATCTAGTAATCGACCCTGTAATACTATAAAATTTACCTGTTTGTTGGGCGCGTTGGTCGTCACTATAGCGATCGTTGTGAAACTGTTTTTCTCGCTCTATTCTGGTATCGTTAGCCATATTTTGCGTTTGCTTTTAAAGTAAAATTGTTCTATAGCCAAAGTTTTGCTGGGATCATTGCCAATCTGAGGATAGATTTGAGCAAACAGTAAGTATCTACTTGGAATCGATGCAGCTTAGATAAGGAAAAATAGCGATCGCGCAAACGGCGATGATTTCTAAACTGCTTAAAGACTCTTAATGAAGATACTCCTGTAGTATCATAATATGCCACAGGAAAATACAATAAAGTAGGATTGGCTATCAGATTAGCTCTAACGTTGTAGTCATAGTCCATACCAATAGATAATGATTCATTGTACAAACCGACACGATCAAGAAGGTCGCGAGAATAAAATGTTGACTGGTGACATACGGGATTTCCGTAGAGAAACCGTTTGCTATCCCATGTTTGAGGTTGAGGGCGATACTTTTGCAAACTGCCGCTTTTATTTACCGAAATAGTTTCTCCCGCTGCCCATAGCCATTGACCTTCGCTATAGGATTGAATAACGCGATCGATTACATCATCTGTAACTAAACTATCTCCTGAATTGAGGAATAAAACTATATCTCCTGTTCTATGTTTAATGCCAATATTTAAAGCAGAAGCAATTCCCTTACCTTTTTGGGCATAGTGTAAAAGGTTTTTTTGATGAGAGAAGTTTTGCAGCTTTTCTATTTCTCGATCTGAAGCATGACGATAAATAACAATATGATTTATGGCTTCATAAGACTGATTGCTAACATTACCTAAAGTAGCAAAAAGATCGTCATCTATCTGATTGGCGATTGTTACTACATCGATGTATTTTGTATTTGTCATTATGATTCATTGCTATAAATTATCAATTGTGGATTATTTATAGTGACAGCTTACTATATAAATCATTAAAAACCCGTAAGTATTTCTTGGCTTGTAGATCCAAACTAAATTGAGATAATGCTTTGTCCCTGCTTTTACTCGATAACTCTTGGTGTCTCAACCTATCGGCAAGAATCCAATGTATTCCCTTTGCTAGATCGGGAGGAGAAAAAGGTTGAGCTAGGTAGCCATTTTGTTGATGTTCAATCATATCGGGTATTCCACCAATACCAAAAGCCACACAGGGAGTCCCACAAAACATCGATTCTAAAATAGTATTGGGTAAATTATCTTGAATAGAAGGGGCAACAAATACATCTGCTGCGGCATAAAGCAAAGACAAAGAAACATCATCGTTAAATTTGCCGATATAGTTAGCCCTAAAACCAAAATCGATGGGTGGATAGGGAGCAGATCCACCAAAAATAACTAATTCAACTGCATCAGAAGACTCTAATTGCTGAAGACTTTTTAATGCAGCCAACAATAAAGAAAAACCTTTTCGCTTATCTTGAGTACTATCTAATGCACCAAAGAGAATAATCTTTTTATCTGTTGGTAGATTAAGAATTTTTCTGGCTAATTCTGA
>CAKZYI010000336.1 GCA_937884735.1 uncultured Pleurocapsa sp. | reverse complement strand
CCTGGCGGATTAAGAATCCGCGGGGTCGCTCGTCAAGTAGCAAGTTTTATCTCGCGTCTTCAGTAAGACATGGGGCATAGCCCCATGTATTCAATTATTGATATCAGTTAATAAGCTACTGCTTTTCCCGCAGGTTTACGAATATCATTAATTCCCAATTTAATTCCTGTTTTTGGATCGACCAAGATGGATTCTGCTGCACCCCACTGTCTAGAAGGAGTTACTTTATAGCCTCTTAATTGCAAGCCTCTCATAGTTTTTGGTGTAATTGCCTGAGCTTCTGTTCTAACGGATTTAGGAAAACCCTGGTAGTGGAAACGAGGAGCGTTTACCGCATCATTTAGGTTCATACCATAGTCGATCGCATTGATAATTACCTGTAATACTGTAGTAGGAATAGTCGAACCCCCAGGACTTCCTGTAACCAGATAAACCTGATTGTGTTTGCTGACTATAGTAGGAGACATCGAACTCAGGGGGCGTTTTCCTGGTTCATTGAGGTTAGCTTCTCCTTGACGCAAGCCAAACTGATTTGCTTCTCCTAACTTTGTCGTAAAGTCATCCATCTCATTATTGAGCAAAAAGCCCGTTTCGGGTGCAATCACCCCTGCACCAAAATAAGAATTGATTGTGTAAGTTACAGCTACTGCATTACCATCTCGATCTACTACAGAGTAATGGGTAGTGCTTGTCCCTTCAGACTGAAGACCGTTAGTATATATAGATTCAGGTGGAATAGCCTCGAAAGCAATTTTATCCCTCAAGGAAGTAGCGTAATCAATTGATAGCAGCTTGTCTGTCGGGTTGTTCACAAAGTCAGGATCGCCCAGATAATGATTGCGATCGCCAAAAGCCAGTAACATAGAAGAAAATATGGTGTGCAAACTCTGGGGAGTACGCCAACCTAGCTGTTTTAAATCATAGCCAGACAAAATATTTAGCATTTGACAGACAGTAGTACCGCCACCAGGAGGAGGGGAAGAAGTTACCTGATATCCACGATAGCTACAGCTAACTGGCTCGTATTCACTGATTTGATAATTGGCGAAATCTTCTAGGCTAAGAATGCCGTTATTTTTTTCACTAGCAGCAACAACTTTCTCGGCTATACTTCCTTTATAAAAAGCATCTGTCCCCTGTTGGGCAATTAGACTTAGGGTATTAGCCAAATCTGATTGGACTAAAAGATCTTGGGGCTGATAAGTATCCGTACCATTTTTTAAAAAGATTTTGGCAACATTGGGTTCTGATAATTTTTTTTTGCCTCTATCAAATATATCCACATCACCCTGCTGTAGGACATAGCCTTGTTTTGCCAAATTAATAGCAGGATCTATCACCTGCTTTAAAGACATAGTGCCATATTTCTCTAAGGCATAATTGAGTCCTTTTACTGTACCTGGAACCCCTACTGCTAAATAACCTTGGGTACTCAATCCCTCAATTAAATTATTCTCTTGATCCAGATACATGTCTGCGCTAGCTTTTAAAGGTGCGCTTTCGCGGAAATTAATAAACTTTTCCGTTCCATCTGCCTGATGAATCAACATAAACCCACCCCCGCCAATATTGCCACAGCAAGGATCGCTTACTGCTAAAGCATAACCTACGGCGATCGCAGCATCAACTGCATTGCCTCCATTTTTTAGTATTTTCAAGCCTATTTCCGAAGCATCTTTTTGAGTAGAGACTACCACCCCATTTTTGCCATAAGCTTTGCCAAGCGTTGTTGCTCTAACTAAATTCGATTTGCTAAATGTAGGATAGATAAGCAAAGAACTATTAATTAGATAGTTAATAAATATAATTAATGAAATAACTCCGACCATTAAAAATGCAGCTTTTTAGACTCTCATTGTTTGAGATATAAGATATTGAGAAAAATGCAATCGATCATCTTAAGTTTATAGTTTTACTCGATTGTCTGGGCAATCTAAATAAGTAAGGAAGCTTAATTAATTCACAAAACGGACTATGATCGATCGGACTAAAACCGTAGCTGATAGTGCTATTGGTCAGGAAATTTATCGAAAGATATATCAAAATATTCAACAAGTTATGAAAGGGCAGTCTACTGCTATTAGAAACCTATTAGCTGCTTTTGCTAGCGGTGGACATATCTTGTTAGAAGACTATCCAGGTACGGGAAAAACCACTTTAGCCAAAGCACTTGCTTCCTCCATTGATGCTAAGTTTAAACGTATCCAATTTACTCCAGATCTGTTACCATCAGACATAATTGGTATTTCTATCTTCGATCAAGGCGATCGCTCCTTTCGCTTTCATGAAGGACCAATTTTTGCCAATATTGTTTTAGTTGACGAGATTAATCGTGCCTCTCCTCGTACCCAATCAGCCTTGCTAGAAGCGATGGCAGAATCCCAGGTAAGCGTAGATGGTCAAGTCAAGCCGCTACAGGATTTATTTTTTGTCATTGCTACTCAAAATCCTATCGGCTCCCATGGTACTTATCCTCTACCTGAAGCTCAGATGGATCGTTTTGCGATTCAATATGGTTTGGGTTATGTTTCTCCTGAAGATGAGGTGCAAATCCTTACAGATCGATTGCAAAGTAATCCTTTGAATCAAATTCAACCCTGTGTTTCCCTTCAAGAAGCAATCTTGCTCAAAAAACAGGTAGAGCAAATCAGGGTAAGCGAGGCTATGAAACGGTATTTAGTAGAGTTGGTTCATGGTACTCGCGTTGCTGAAGGGGTACAGTTAGGAGGGAGTCCGAGAAGCTCTCTTGCTTTAATGAAGGTAGCGCAGGCTTTGGCTTTATTTGATGGTTGTGAATTTGTTACCCCTGAACACATTCAGGAATTAGCAGTCTCGGTTATTGCTCATCGCTTGGTAATGCAACCCCAGGCTCGTTTTTCTGGTCAAACTGCTGCGGGAGTTGTTCGGGATATTTTAAAAACTATTCCTGTTCCTGCATAAGAGATTGTGAGTTGTTTAATCCCCACTGTTCTCTAAGATGAACTGTTTTAAATTAAGAATATACTCTGGGCTACCAACTTTATGGAGATTGTTATGCTCTGCTTTATTTATAAGTACTAGTTGTTTGGGCTGTGGTGCGATATCAAATAGTTTTTTCGCCATTTCAGGGGGAATTATCTCATCATCAGTACCATGAAACATCAATAATGGGGTTTTTAGAGATGCTATTTTATTAATAGAATCAAAGCGTTGAGTAACAATTAAATTTAAGGGTAACAGGGAAAACAAAGGATTCAAACGTCCCATTTCTTTGATAGAGGTAAAAGTTCCTTCTGTAATCAATCCAGCCATATTAGGTTGCTTGCTGGCTAGTTCAATTGCGATCGCACCCCCTAAAGAATGACCATAGACAAAGATATGTTGGGGATCTATTTGTCTTGTTTGAGTTAAATATTCCCATGCTGCTGTTGCATCTTCGTATACTCTAGTTTCATTAGGAAAAGTTGGACTGCTTTTACCATAACCCCGATAATCAATTAGCAAAGTGGATAATCCGAGCTGATTAAAAATGGCTGCATTATCGACAATATCGCCATTGTTACTGGCATTACCATGAAAATATAAAATTGCAGGTGCAAACTTGTTGGTTGAGGGAATCCACCAACCATGTATTTTTTCTCGATCGATATTTATCCAAACATCCTGATAGTCTAATTTGTATTTTTCAGGAGTCGCTTTAATTTGGCTATCTGGAACAAATACTAGCTTTTTCTGTCCCCAAAGTAATAAGAGACATACAGCAATATATAAGCTGGTTGAAGTCCCCAAAATAGTCAAACAAAGTTTTTTCAGCATTTTATTATATAGAAATAGGTAAAATACGTATTTTCTCTGATAGCAGATTAGGATTTAGATTGTCTAAAATAGAAGAGACAAGGATTGTAATCGTTCATCTTTCACACCAAATAAAGCTGAGAGACGGAAGTAAGGATAAGCAGTAAATTCTGAAGGAACGCATCTCAACAGTATGGATTTTGTATGCCGAATACAATTCAGCATAGCTTATGTTTACAATTAATTATCAAGAGGTGAAGCTAGATGAAACTAGTTTATCGTGGCATAAAATATAGCAGCAATAATTCGACCGCCTTAAAAATTGTTCGAGAACAAAAACATAAAATCGGCAGGCTAATTGATAGCAAGAAGTTCTACAAAGGGATTGTTAGCTACAAGTTTCCTGTCTATCAATATTTAAGACAATTGTTTCGTAGTGATTCTAATTATGTTAGAAATCCTAATGTATTTTGGTGTAAATACATGACTATGCATTTGGAAACTTGTTGGAAGTCTAGCGAAAAGAAAATATTAGATTCTTGTTGGAAAATGACTTTAGAACAAGAACAAAAGATGAATGAATCTAGCACTGCGATCGCCAATAATTCGAGACAAGTATTTAAGTATCGGGGTGTTACTTATTATAAGTAGTCTTCAATTTCTCGGACAATCCAAGCTGCTTCGTTTTGACTTAGCGCACCTCCCAAGTTGCAATTGCGATCGTTTATTTGTATTCCTACTTGAAAAATTGCTCCAGTGCGCTGAATTAAAACGTTATTAATTGATTTGAGAGAATAGTTTTGTCTATTATATTTGATGCCAAGCATTTTTTTAGTAATAGTAAAGCGACTATGATGATCGTGAAATAATATTTCTGATTCACAAAGCAATAAAAAAGCAACTTTAATAGAAAATAAAAATAGCAAGATATAGAATAGTCCTGGAATAAAAACTGTCTAAATCATGACTATCATGAATATAGATAGATAGCCCAAAAGTCCAGCACATCCAGCATTAAAAAGATCATCAAGTCGTCGTAAACCACCAACAGGAATTTTTATTTGCAATTGTCCATTTTCTTTGTGTATTTGAACTAAACTATATGGTTCTGGATGAAAAACTTTTTTATTATAAAAGTCTTGGTAGTTTGTGAATAAAGTGTCTTCTGAATTATAAATGCTGCTATTAGATAGCAATGCTTCTTTTGCTTCTATAGCATTTTGAAATCTTCTTTCTAAAGAGAGTTCGGTAACTTTTTCTAACCAATTAGTAAAATGAGGTTTTGTTGTGACCAAATTACGAAATTGAAGTTTGGAATCTTTTTGTGGTAAATCCGCAGGAGATTTTCCTGTTAACAAATGAATTATAGTTGCTCCTAAAGCATATAAATCCGACGCTTCTACTGCTCTACCCCAAAACTGTTCTAGAGGAGCATAACCGACTGTACCAACTACCGTAAAAGTAACTCCTGTAACTGCTGCTTGAGCTTGAACCGCACCGAAATCAATTAAATATAGGCGATCGCACTCATCTAAAATTAAATTACTAGGCTTTATATCTCGATGTAATATTGAAGGACTGTGTTGATGTAAATAAATTAAAACGTCTAAGACTTGTTCTGTAATGTTACGAATATTTTCTTCAGTAAAATTTCGCTTTGTTTCTAATATTTCTTGTAAAGATAAGCCTGGAATATATTGCTGTACCAAAGCAAACCAAGGGACACCTTGACCAACTTCTTTGTCTAAATCAAAATAATCATAATATTTAGGAATACGAGAGTGGTCTAAAGTTTTTAAAATTAGGGCTTCTCGTTCAAATTACTTTAACTCTTCCCAGCTCATTTGTGGATTGAATGCTAATAGTTTTATCGCTACTTTGCGATCGTTGCTAATATCAGTTGCTAGCCAAGTTTGATGTCCCGTTGCCGTACGTCCCAATCTGTGCTCTAGTTGATATTTATCGTTTAAAGTTTGTTGCGAGGTAAACACCATGAGGCAATTTCATCGTAAACATAATATTTTTAATTATAAATAATTTAGTTTATTGTTTAATTTGTTTTGTCCCTACCGAACACAGAAGCTTTCCATAAACTATTTTAGGGGAATTTGGTATATGTTTGCCTGCTTTGTTGTTAATACATAGTATTGTCTGAAAAGTTGAATCTTGAGAGTAGTAAATGCCGCCAACATAACTATAAAGAGG
>CAKZYI010000335.1 GCA_937884735.1 uncultured Pleurocapsa sp. | reverse complement strand
GGTTGAAGGTAGACAATTTGCCAAGAATACAGATAGCGAAGTAGTTATATTATCCCAGCAAGAATTAGCAAAATTAGACGCAGAAGCATCAGGTTATCAAAAAGTTTTAGATCGAGAGCCTGACAATTCAACAGCTTTAAATGGTTTACTGAAAATTAAACTACAGCAAAAAGACATCGAAGGAGCGATCGCTCCCCTAGAAAAGTTAGCAAATCTTAACCCAGAACAAATTGAATATACTAATTTGTTAGCTCAAGCGAAAGAACAAATCAAAGATTATGAAGGAGCAGCAGCAGCATACAAAAAAGTCTTAGCTGGCTATCCTGGAGATCTTTATGCTTTGGGAGGAATTACCAATTTATATTTACTTCAAGACTTGCCAGAAAGAGCGATCGCTCTATTGAAACAAACCATTACTTTAGCAGACAAGGAAGACAGCCCCAAAGCTTCTAAAATTAGCAAGGATGCAGTGGAATTTCTACTAGGAGAACTTTATACTAATCAAGAACGTTACGGCGAAGCGATCGCTCTTTATGATGAGCTAGCTGAAAGTAACACAGACGATTTTCGTCCCATCTTGGCAAAAGGCTTGGTACTAGAAAAGAAAGGTGATTTAACCGCAGCCAAACCAATTTTAGAGAAAGCATATATTGCTGCCCCCCCAGAATATAAAGACCAAATTGGAGATGAGATGGAAAGGTTAATCAAGAAAACCAAAGCATCCGAAACACCCGAAGAATAGATTCGAGGGAATATAAATTAGTGGTGGGCAATAAAAAGTTTTTTCAAACTGCAATATTTGTCTTCATTGCCCACCCTACTCCTCGCTCCTTGTTCCTTATCCCTTATCCCTTATAGTAATTAAAGAGTTTAATTGAGATAAGGAATGGTAGAAGGGAAAAATCGAGAACCATTGGCTAGCTGGGCATCCTATCATTTATTGAAGTGGTCGCTAGTAAGCCCTTTACTACATACTTATTTTAGAATCAAAATTTATGGTGCGGAAAAAGTACCCCAGTCAGGAGGATTAATAGCTGTTATCAACCACGCAAGTTATTTCGATCCCCCACTACTTTCTAACTGTGTTCGTCGCCCTGTGGCTTTTATGGCGAAGGAAGAATTATTTAAAACACCTGGATTGAAACAGGCAATCGAGCTTTATGGAGCATATCCCGTTAAACGCAGTACAGGCGATCGCGCTGCTCTGCGGGCGGCTACCAAAGCGCTCGAATCTGGATGGATAGCTGCGGTATTTTTGCAGGGTACTCGCTCTAACGATGGAAGAGTTACAGATCCTAAACTTGGTGCAGCCTGGATTGCTGCTAAAACTCAAGTACCCTTATTACCTATTAGTCTTTGGGGAACAGAAAAAGTGATTAGTAAAGGCTTTCCCTTTGTAAAACCAGTCCCAGTAACCGTAAGAATAGGCGATATTATTGCACCCCCTTCCTCTAGTAAGAAAGACGATTTAAAGGCTGTTACAGAACAATGTGCTAGTGCTATAAATACTTTGCACGATATGGGCAGGTAATTCTTCAAATATCTCAAATAAAGTATTTTGCAGCTACAAAACGTCTAAATGAAATAGCAATCGCAATGTTTTTCACTAAATAAATATATAAAATTTTCTATAATAAAGTAGGCCAACAATAGGACACCAAAAATCATGGCACTCAAATTGTATGAAAGTCCCTTTCACACAATAGAGAAGCCCGCAGTTGCCAGTAAATCTGTTTTGAAAGCAGATATGACAATCATGATTCGAGATATCATCGAACAGCAAGGCTGGACACAAAAAGAAGCTGCAGAAAGATTGAGAGTTACTCAGCCTCGTATCTCAGATGTAGTGAATGGGAAGATTGGTAAGTTCACCTTACCTTAGATATGCTTTTTTCCATGCTAGATGAGCTTGGATTTAAAGCAGAGTTTACTTTTGGTAGCATCGAAGAAGCATCAATCAAGATTCAAAAAGTAGCAGCTTCAGGATAACTACTATTTCTTTTTCATTTTTGCTAGTTCAGATTGTAATTCCTTGTACCTTTACTGTAGAGTTTTCATTGCTTTAATATATCTGATTTTAAATAGAGATCGCTTTTAAGTACTACAAATTATGTAGATTTTAATATCGTTGAAAATTAATAAAAAAAGACCGACAAGTTTAAATAACCTGCCAGCCTTTTTTAAATTGAATTAGTTAATCTTTTGATAAAGAATTACACTTTATCTTCAATCACCTGATCGATCAAACCATATTCTTTTGCTTCATAAGCAGACATAAAATAATCGCGATCGGTATCTTTAAGAATTTTTTCAATAGGCTGTCCAGTATTGTCAGCCATCATGTTGTTTAGCTGATCGCGGATACGCAAAATTTCTCTTGCTTCAATATCAATATCTGTTGCTTGTCTGCGTCCTTGAACACCACCCAAAGGCTGGTGAATCATGATGCGGGAATGAGGTAGAGCCAAACGCTTACCTTTTGTACCACCACAAAGTAAGAATGCTCCCATAGAAGCAGCTAAACCTACGCAGATAGTTACAACTTCTGATTTGATATGGCGCATGGTGTCATAAATTGCCAAGCCAGCCGTTACTGAACCACCAGGAGAGTTGATGTAAAGATAGATTGGCTTACCAGGATCTTCCGAATCTAAGTAAAGCATAATGGCAATAATTTGGTTTGCTAGACCATCATTGACACCTCTTCCTAGAAAGATAATGCGCTCGCGATATAAACGGTCATAGATGCTGATCCAGTCGCTATATTGTTGACCTGGAAGTTGATAAGGAACTTTGGGAATACCAATGGGCATGAGAGTTATTTTGTATTATATTGATTTTTACGTGAGGGTAGAAACAGGAGTAGGTAAGTCGCTAGTGCTTTCTAATACTTTGTCAATCAAACCGTAGTCTTTGGCTTCTTGAGGACTCATATAAAGCATACGATCTGTGTCTTTTTCCAATTTTTCCATTGGTTGACCAGTGTTACGACTGAAGATTTCTAATACAGCCCGTTTGTTTTCAATTACTTCCTTCGCGCGAATTTGAATATCAGTCGCTTGACCTCGCGCACCTTGGCGAGCTTGATGTAATATAATTGTGCCATTGGGTAGGCTGGCACGATATCCTTTTTCTCCTGAAGAAAGAATCATCGCAGCCGTTCCCATTGCTTGACCAATACAAATAGTATGGACTGGGGGCTGGATGTAGGACATGGTGTCACAAATTGCAAATGCCTCTGTTTCAAAACCAAAAGAATCGCCACCATACCAAGAAGTACCAGTAGAGTTGATATACATGGTAATGGGTTTATCAGGGTCGTCAAATTGCAAAAATAGCAGTTGAGCCACAATTAACTCTGTGACATCTACGCCGATTTGATCCTTGTACTCATCAGACGAGACAAGAGGTAGTCCCAAATAAATAATTCGTTCTTTTAATAGTAGAGAAGGTAAATCTGGGGGTGGAGTACGATAATTCCCGCCGCCGCCTCCTCTATAGGGTGCTTGTACTGCCTTAATTGGTGAGTCCATAGTATCTTTAGTGAATTTACCTCTTTCTTTATATTGTTATCTACCAGGGCAAAATGCTAGATAACAATTAATAAGCTTTAATTATTGCTTTTATGCCAAGGTTAGTAAAATGATTTTAACGCATCTATATCTATACTCTTAGGTTTTAGCTTGGTTTAATCTATAAAACCGAACTGCAACCGAACCGTAACTATTTTTTAGTTTAAAAATATTCTATTAGATTAATTGACTATGGCTAGAACGATCGCGCTTATTGCTCATGACGATAAAAAAGACGATATGGTTAATTTTGCTACCCGTCATCAACCATTACTATCTCGTTACAATCTAGTTGCTACAGGCACTACAGGCAAACTGATTCAAGAAGCGACTAGTTTAAAAATTGAGCGCATGGCATCAGGTCCATTAGGGGGAGATGCTCAGATTGCTGCTAAAGTCGTAGCAGGGGAAATAGTCGCGGTGATTTTTTTAATCGATCCCCTCAATGCTCAACCCCACGAACCAGATATTCAGGCTCTTTTAAGGATTTGCAATGTTCATTTAGTTCCCCTGGCAACTAATTTAGGAACGGCAGAAGCGATCGCTGTTAGCTTTGCCCAAAGTCTTGTCGCTCATTTAATATTTAATCCTGTATCGGGTAATGGTAATGGTTTACAGGATTTGGAGTTTATTCAACAGATGCTCGATCCTCATTTACACCTGGAAGTTCATTTAACCAGTCCTGATATCGATCCTCAAGAATTAGCTACTCAGGCGATCTCTCAAGGTGCAGATATAATTATTGCTTCAGGGGGAGATGGTACGGTTTCTACGGTAGCAGGGGCATTGATTGGCACAAATATTCCTTTGGGAATTATTCCGCGGGGAACAGCGAATGCTTTTAGTATGGCATTAGGAATTACTCAGCAAATTAGCCAGATACGTAGGGCTTGTGAAATCATTTTGGAAGGAAAAACTAGAGTAGTCGATGCGGCAAAGTGTAATAATTTGCCACTGATCTTGCTTGCAGGAATTGGCTACGAAGCAGAAACGATTGAAAAAGCGGACAGGGAAGCTAAAAATCGTTGGGGTTCTTTGGCTTATATTATGGCAGGTTGGCAACAGCTAGATGAGCAACAGTTGTTTGAAGCTCAAGTAGAAATTGAAGGAGAGATAAAAACTTTCCAGGCTGGGGCAATTACCGTTGCTAACGCTGCACCGCCAACTTCAGTACTCGCTCAGGGAATTGGGCAGGTGATAGCTGATGATGGTTTGTTGGATATAACTATCGCCACTGTAGATAATAAGCTACAGGCTGTTACTACTCTCTTTAGTATGCTGGGTGCTGCTTTAATTAAAACTAGTGCCGAACTTGATAATATTGTTCACGTGAGATCGCGTAAAGTCAAGATATCGGCTATTCCTCCGCAAAAAGTCGTCCTTGACGGCGAAATTATTGGCAACACTCCCCTAGAAATTGAATGTCTACCTCAAAGTTTGACTGTCTTTGCTCCAGGGAATGAGGGATGAGGAAGGAACGAGGAGTAACTGTTATAGGTACGTTTCGTGCTGCGCGCTTCCGCGTAGCGGTGTGGGTATGGGTTATAAGTTATAGGTTATAGCTGCCTAAGACATTAGTTAAAGTACTAACAAAATTGGTATAAGAAATAGAGGCTGCTTCTGCGCGATAAATAGTGGTTTTACCTTTTGCTCGTAAAGCTGCGATCGCTAAACTCATGGCAATACGGTGGTCGGTGTAACTGTCTACTTCTGCTCCTGTTAGTTCATATCCCCCTGTAATCTCTAGTCCATCAGCTAATTCGCTTATTTTTGCCCCCATTTTGCTTAATTCTGTCGCCATTACTGCCAGGCGATCGCAGGGAGTCAAAAAATGAGAAGGTACACCAGAGATCTGGGTAGGAAGAAAATCGACAGCCCATGAGAACGAATATCTGCTTCCATCATTTCTAGAGCTTCTAAAACTCCTGTGCGAGTGGGATTGACTCCAACATTAGTTATCAGTAAGTCTGAATCTGGAACAATTGCCCCCGCCACTAGCCAAAATGCAGCGGAGCTTATATCCCCTGGTACGATTACTTGTTGCCCTCTTAGGGTTGGTTGTCCTGTGAGAGTGACGCTGTTTGTATCGGCATCTATATCTAGAGTTGCGCCAAAAGCTTGCAACATGCGCTCGCTATGATCGCGGGATAAAGCTGGTTCGGTAACGGTAGTTTTACCATCTATCATTAATCCTGCAAGCAAGACACAGGACTTTACCTGAGCTGAAGCAATAGGTGAATGGTAATGAGTGGGTTTGAGCTGCTGTCCTTTTATGGCTAAAGGTGCGAGAGAATTATTTTTTCTACCCCAAATGCTTGCTCCCATCTGAGTTAGTGGTTTTACGACTCTTGCCATGGGCCGCGATCGCAGGGAGTCATCTCCTGTGACAGTAAACAAGCGATCTGGG
>CAKZYI010000334.1 GCA_937884735.1 uncultured Pleurocapsa sp. | reverse complement strand
GCGATCGTCGAATATTATCATCGATTAAACGATCTTAGTGGTGGTAATCTAGCCGAAATCTATTTTGGCAACGAAAAACTAGACCAGGTAAAAACAGTCAAAGCCATTAGCGCGGGGTTTTCTAATCTCAATACTCTCCAGGTAAAAGAACTGATGGACAAATATCAATGCGAGTACTTTTTGAGCGACGCAGAGCATCATTTAGAATTACCCATTATCCACACTCAATCTTCTTATGTTCTTTACCAGAAGCCTAAGGCTTAAGAAGAATACAGAGATATATCTGTTAAAAACAAAAAAAATCAGCTTACAAAAAAAAGTTAAGAATATCTTAAAAAACTCACAAATATTTTCCAAGAATTGAAAAATATTTGTGGATTCTGACAAACGAATATTATGAAAAATCTCAATCGTAATACCATAAAAACAAGAGTAATTTGTCCCCCGCCTCCCAGCGATTCATATCTTTTTACTTCGATTTATAGCATCACTCTAAGAGCAGACCAAGATGTTGAATGGCAATGGTTAGAATTACCCGACGGTAATCGAGTTGTTATCGATTACAAAATTATTGAGCGTCAAGCCACTGAAGGCAACTAGAAATACAAGGTTAAAAATAAATTAACAAAATCAAGCTTAGGTTAAAAATTAGGCAGAACAGTTGATAGAAAAAAAAATATTAAAAATAGCAAAAGGTTTGGGTTTTACTGCTCGAATAAATGAAAAAAACTATTGTCAGATTTTATCTCTAAAACCATCTCAAGGCTGGATATTAACCTACATAGAATCTCGTTGGATTTTAAGTGTTAAAAATGTACCTCAAATAAAATTAAACGAACGTGAGGCGATCGCTTTTTTAACATCTCGTTCTCAGACAGAAAACAAAGATTAGAAAGTAATAGTTTCTCCTTTATCGACTCGGCGATAGAAAATAGAAGCCTCTATTTCTCCATCTGGTTGATAGAGAATGACACGACCACCAGAATTACCTAGCTGCATTGATTGAGGACTAGAAGTTCTGACCTGATCGCGTCTGGTTTCTGCTGCTGCTAAAGTACCACTAAGGACGTATTTGCGACCGACTTTATCAGTCAAATACCAGTTATCTAAAGCGATCGCATTACAGTAATTGAAAAGTTAACAATAAAATAACTTTGTGGACAATAAGTTATCAAATTTGATAACCTGTGGCTATGAAGTGGAAAATTACTTTTTACAATCAAAAGGTAGAGCAAAAGACTTTGAACTTTCCTCCTGACATACTTGCCAACTTTCTGCATATTTTGGAAATGATAGAGGATTTTTGAGTAACTATAGGTAAACCTTATGTCGCTTCTATGGGTGGCGGTTTGTCTCAGATTAGAGCAAAAGGAAAAGAAATTGTAATTCTCCACTCCTCTATCAAAAAATCGCAGAAGACTCCAAAAAGAGAGTTAGATTTGGCAAAGAAAAGAATGAAGGAGGTAAAAAAGTGACTCGTCCCACATTGGCAGAATTTAAAAAAAAGGCTTTGGCAAATAGCGAAGTCAAAAAAGAATACGAAGCTCTCACTCCCGTATATAAATTACGCAAACAACTAATTGCTTTGAGAACAAAAGCAGGATTGACTCAAGAGGAACTGGCAGAGAAACTAAATACGAAGAAGAGTAATATTTCTCGCCTAGAAAGTGCTAATTCGCCTTCTTCTCCCAGGCTTTCGACAATTGAGCAATATGCCGATGCGGTTGGTTACAAAATAGAAATTAATTTTATACCGATGGAAGCTGATTAATATCTTTTTTTGATTTAGTAATCTTAATAATACGAACGCAAATGAATAATTGATACCTTTCAAAAAACAAAATAATGGAAGTTAAATATAATCTTACATTACAGGATACTCTGGAAAATCAAGAAACTTATCGCGAATGGAGTTTTAATCAGTCTTGGTTTAGATGGGTATTTAGATTTGGATTAACTGTTTTTTTTATAGTATACGGACTATATATGATAGCTGCTGGAATTATAGATAAAACCGATCCTGATTCGACCTTAGCAATAGTTATTGGTATTATTTTTATCTTGCTAAGTGGTCTTTTTTATTTAATTTCTAGTTATAAATTCTTGCTTAGATTTTATAATAAAAATATAGAAAAGCAATGGAAAAAAGAAAATAAACAAGAAGAGGGGCGCAGGATAGCTACCAGCGCGCAAGGATTTACCTTTGCCACAGAATTCACAGAGTTATCTTGGACTTGGAAATCTTTAAAAGCATACTTTGAGGGAGAAAAAGGCTTTTTATTATGGTTTTTTAATCTAGATTCTCCTTTATATATTCCTAATAGAGTTTTCATCGGCACAGAAGAAATAATCGAGTTAAAAAATCTGCTAAAACAATATGGGATAGATAGATCGAATAATAAATAAAAATGACTGAAAACAAGCAACTAAAGTATTCATTTACTATTGGCGACATAGTTGAAGCAAAGCACCTCTCTCAAACATCAACCAAAAATAGTTTTTATGGCTCCTGGATTTATATTTTATTTGTTATCTTTTTTATTGCTCTTGGTATAGTAGATTTAACAAAAATTGAGCCAGAAGATTTAGCGATTATCTCTTATTTAAAGGAGCTTTTTGTAAGTGATGAGATAGTTACAAACAATTTAGCTTCTGCAATCTGGAATTTTCTGCTTGCTTTTATACTTAGTTTTAATGTAACTCCTAAATACAATCTTCTGTCACGTTGGATAATTGCTAGAAAATATCGCAAAAATTTTATGCAACAAGAGCCAAAGACTTTAAATATTAACAGCGATCTCATAGAGTTAGTTTCCGAGAATCATCGGCGATCTATGCAAAGGCAAGATTTTTCCCATTTCCAAGAAAACAAACAGATTTATCTGCTTCATGGCAGTCAAGTTAAGATGATAATTCCCAAAAGAGCGATCGACAGCGCAGAATTAGCCAACATAACTTCTTTGTTTAACAGCAAAATAAATTAAATTTCAATGATCGCCCGTACCCTCTCCAACCTCATTGTCAATTGTCAATTATCCATTGTCCATTGCTTAAACCAACCAATTACGCAGCTTCGCCGAAATCGTATCAATGATAGTAGTAGCCAAAATCAAAATAATTAAAATAGCGCAAACTTTACCATAGTCAAACGACTGAAAGCTTTGATAGAGAGATACGCCAATTCCTCCCGCACCAACGATACCCAATACCGAAGCAGCACGCACGTTAGATTCAAAACGATATAAAGCAAAAGAAGTCCACAGGGGAATTACTTGAGGAATAATCCCAAAGATGACCTCCTGTATCTTACTCGCCCCTGTCGCCCTTACCCCTTCAACTTGTCCAGGTTCGATCGCCTCTACCGCCTCGGAAAATAATTTACCCAACGCACCCGCAGTATGAATAAATAGTGCCATAACTCCCGCAAAAGGACCTAAACCAACCGCCACAACAAACACCAAAGCAAAAACAATTTCATTAATTGCCCGCATTGCGTCTAATAGCCTTCTAACAGGCTGAACAATCCACACGGGACAGACATTTTCTGAAGCCAGAATAGATAGAGGAATTGCCGCGATCGCAGCTAGTAAAGTCCCCCAAACCCCCATCGAAATAGTTATCAAGGTATCTTCTAAATAAGTTTTCCAGTAAGAAAAGTCAGGAGGAAAATAAGACTTGGTATACTCCACCATGTTTCCCCCTCGTTGAAGCAATACAGGAAAATCTAGTTCGCTTTGAATGTAGGAAAAGATTAAAACAGCAATAGTAGCAACTAGCAATAAAACTCTTCCTGTGGTTACTCGCTTATTTTCTTTTGCTAGCATCTGTACTACTTCAACAGACGCGCCTCCATTTATACATTTATCATTTACCATTTATCATTTACCAGCTTTAATGTTCAATGTTTAATGTAGTTTAGGCGTTAGCTTTCACATATTCATCCAATTCGCGAATCGGATTCCATAAATCGTCGGTTGCAGGATCGAAACCTTGCCACGCTAGAGGTCCGAGTACGGTTTCATCACTGTAGTTATAAAAGAAATCCTTAAGCTTAGTTTTAATTTCTTCGGGTAAGTCTGCACGCCAGGCGATCGGATCGCTAGGAATAAGAGTGGAAGTCCAAATAGTTTCTACATTGGTTCTCGCGTCGGGGTTAGTCTTCTCCAAACGGCTGAGAGATTCGCTGTTGTTAGTGGCTACAGCTACTTGGTTATTTGCGATCGCCAGTGCCGTAGCTTCGTGATTGCCTGCAAAAATTAGGCGTTTAAAAGCTTCTTTGGGATCGACATTGTTCTGAGCAAAAACATAATAACTCGGTACTAAGAAACCAGAGGTGGAGTTAGGATCGTTAAAGGCAAACTGGAGATTAGCAGCATTCTCTAGTACGTATTTGTCCCCACCCATTTCTTTAGCCTTTGCCAAATCGGGGTGGTCTTTATTCATAATTAGGTGGGAGTAATAGCCTTTTGTACCGTCATCATTGACTGTTTGCGCGAAGACTTCTGCAGGAGCAATTTTGTTTGCCTCGACTTAAGATTTACCACCGCATGGCTTCAATTACCCCTGCATATTGAGTGGCATAAAAGGCTTTTACAGGTATACCAATCTCCTGAGACATAGCAGAAATGAAAGGTTCCCAAATCGGCTTTTGATTGGCTTGGGATTCGGTAGAGATAATCCCAAAGTTAAGTTCTTTGAGATCCTGTGCTTGAGCAGATTGAGAGAATAATTTGGCTGCTGCTAAAGAGCCAGCAAATACAGAAGTATTTTTTATAAAAGATCGTCTTTTCATTGTCTGAATAATATTAATTGTGAATAATTAATTAGTGAGTTTTGGTTTTAGACTTGACCAGTAAATCTTCAGCTTTGGCAAACTCTCCATGTCCGCGAGTTACTAACTCTTCAACCGCCGAACCATAGATGCTAGTAAGCTTTTGGTCATCTAACAAATTAACTGCGCCATCAAACATAACTCTGCCATCCCGCAAAGCGATCGCTCGTTTAAAATAGCGTCGTACCATCTGTACTTGGTGCAAAGAAGTAATTATGGTAATGCCCTCATCATTAAGCTGACACAGCAATTCCATTACCTTTCTAGCGGATTCTGGATCTAGAGAAGCGATCGGTTCATCAGCAAGGATAATTTTCGCCCCCTGAACCAAACAACGGGCGATCGCAACTCGCTGTTGTTGTCCTCCCGACAAAGTAGAAGCACGTTGATAGGCTTGTTCGAGAATACCGACTCTTTCTAAAGCTGCTAAGGCTTGAGTCTTTTCCTTTTTAGAGAATTGGCGAAAAAGCGATCTTGACAGGGATATCTGAGCTAGATTTCCAATCAGAACATTTTCCAAAACACTCAAGCGACTAACTAGATTGAACTGCTGGAAGATAAAACCAACTTGACTTCTTATGCGACGAATGCGCGAATGGTATTTACCCTGGCTTTGAAGGGGAGTACCAAAGATGTTGACTGTACCTTTATCTGCAAGATGCAAACCGTTGATATTTCGCAACAAGGTTGATTTACCAGAGCCAGAAGCACCTACCAAAGCCAGCATTTCGCCCTCATTTGCTACAAAACTAACCTCATTCAAGGCTAACTTTCCTTTAAAACTCTTATTTAAAGTTTCAACCTTAACTGCTTTAGTAATAGTCAATCCTAAATACCCAAAACTACACTAACTTAATAGTTTCTAGGATTTGAATTAAGACAACAGTAGGTTTGATTTATGAATAAGTTAAGATTTGAGAAATTACTATTCTAAGCACCGAATAATTCCCACTATCAAAACTTGGATAGAACTCTTGAAATAAAGGTGCTACATTTCATGTAGCACTTATATTGACCAACGGTACTGCACTTACGCGCCATCGTCGCAAAGCGACTTTGAGCCAAAAGGCTCTGTGCAGGCTTAGTCGTTTTATAGAACCCATTTGGTATCTTCACAAAAGAGTATAACGGTTAGAAAATGCCATA
>CAKZYI010000333.1 GCA_937884735.1 uncultured Pleurocapsa sp. | reverse complement strand
ACATTTTCGACAGATAAACTAAATTTACTTCCAGATACTTCTACTTTATCTGTTTTACATTTATTAGGTTCGGCTGTTTCTGATTTCTACTACAAACTGTCCGTACTATATGCCAGTGAAGTAGTCCAACCTCTGGGTGTGAAAAGTTACTATGCAGTAGTACATCCCGATGGAATGTGGCAGTTGGGCATATCTTTAGATAACCTAGAATCCAAAATATCTTTAGATAAAGCGATCGCTCAATTACCCCAAGTTGATGTAGTTGTCCCCCATATGTTTTGTTTTCCTGGGATGACTAGCTATCGAGCTTTTTTTGAAGATTTACTCGGTATACCCGTAGTAGGTTCAAAGTCTGATTGTTCTGCTTTGACTACAAATAAATCTCATACGAGAAATATTGTTGAACCTGTAGGTGTAAAAGTAGCTCAAGCACAGTTATTAAAACAAGGCGATGTTTTAACCATGAAGCCGCCTTTTGTCGTAAAACCCAATTCTGAAGATAATTCGACAGGAATTACTTTAGTCAGAAATACATCAGAAATTGAAATAGCACTGAAATCTGGTTTTAAGTATGATGACATTCTTTTAATCGAAGAATATATCCCAGGGAGAGAATTGCGCGTCGGTGTAATCGAAGAAAATGGCGAACTACATGTTCTACCGACCATGGAATATCTGTTAAGCGAAGAACAGCCCATTAGAACTCTTGATGATAAATTGGGTACTCAAGATGATGGAACTCTAGCTAGACAGCCTGTAAACGTAGCTTGTCCTGCAAATATAAGTCCAGAACTAAAACACAAATTAGCAGAAGCTGTAAAAAAAGCCCACCTTACTCTGGGTAATCGCGATTATTCTCTTTATGACTTTCGTATTCATGCTGAAACTCAAGAACCCTATATGTTAGAGTCTTGTTCTTTTTGGTCGTTTATTGATGCCAGCGTACTGTCAAAAATGCTTATAGCTGACGATCGCACATTAGAAGACACAGCATTTAAAATCTGGAGTAACGCAGCCAAAAGAACTCGTGTTGCCTGTGGTTCTTTATTTAAATACATTAACCCTGATAATAATTAAGGAGATATTTATAGCGATCGCATTGAACTTATTATAATTTTTTTTAAGGCGATCGCTATCCTTTAAATCAATTATTTTTAAACGCTTATTAATTCTCAGCTATTTTATCTAATCTTGCAGATCGGGCGAAATTTTAAATTTATTTGGCTGAAAGCTGGTTTCGCGATCGCCATAGTCATTATCAAGCTGATACTTAAGGAAACAAAAAACTTTATCATTATGTTCAAAAGTAACTGGTAATTGTGATTTACAGTTCATCCTAAAGTGTAAATGTTGCTTAAATAAAATTTTCAACAATGAAGCTTTTTTATTTTGTTACTCTAATAAATCTAAGCTGTAATAAATAGAGTAAATTTTAATCTTGTTTTGCAAATGACAGCTCACTCCTGAACTTGTGACATTTTATATTCAGGATGTCATAAGTGATAGAGTGGGCGATCGCCTTTCTAATCGTTAATTGTGTTTTTAAAAATGCTTACACCTGAACTAATCGCTACAGCTTTGTATGGACTCCTTAGTTTGGTAGGAGGGATATTCGGCTATACAAAAAGTAAAAGCAAAGTATCGTTAATTTCAGGCGGCGTTAGTGGTTTAATACTCTTGGCTCTAGCAGGATTTATATATGCTGGCAACCAATGGCTTGGATTTGTAGCAGCAGGAATAATTGCACTGCTTGTAGTTGTATTTGCAATTAGATGGTCGAAAACCAAAAAGTTTATGCCCGCAGTACCAATGATATTTTTTGGTGTAGTTTCTCTTGTCTTAATTTTAAGTTGAATAAATTAATCAACCTCTTGGATATAAATAGAAGACTCATTATTTTTCCCTTTTAGCTTCATTTTCACTCCCGTTTTGGGCGCAAGAGTTACTCCTCGTCTTGCTGGAGCTTCGGGTTTATTACTAGTTAGTTCGAGATCGTAATTAGCAATAATTGTTGCCAAAACTAACTTCATTTCCAATTTAGCCAAAGCTTCCCCTATACAGCGACGTTTGCCACCACCAAAAGGAAAGAATTCATAGGGAGAAAATTCTGTTTCTAAAAAGCGTTCTGGTTTAAACTTGTTGTGCTCTGGATAAACATCTTCCCGTTGATGAAGCAGATAGATACATCCCATTACTACCTGTCCTGGTTCTAACTTATAGCCTATTAATTCTAATGGTTTTTGAACAACTCTAGGAAAGGTCAACATCGCCACAGGATAAATCCGCAGTGTCTCTTTGCAAACAGCTTCTAGATAAGGAAGTCGGGCAATTTCCATTGGATCGGGATTTGAACCCAAGCTAGCTATTTCTTCCCGCAGTTTGGCTCTAATTTCTGGCTGTTTATGAACCCAATACAGCGACCACGCGATCACTGTTGCAGTAGTTTCGTGTCCCGCCAACATCAGCGTCATCAATTCATCTCGCAATTCTTTATCTTCTAAAGCTTCTCCTGCTTCATCTCGCGCAGACATCATGAGAGTTAAAATATCTTGGCGATCGCTATTATCTTGAGTTCTCCTGGTAGCAATCTCCTGATAAATTGCCTCATCGATCGCTTTTTGTTGACGAATAAAATTTCCCCAAGGACTCCATGCGCCCAAGTCCTTTTGCAATATGGGAAAAAACAATAGAGCCGATGTCAGGGTAGATTCAAAGATATTCGCCA
>CAKZYI010000332.1 GCA_937884735.1 uncultured Pleurocapsa sp. | reverse complement strand
CCGAATTTAAGGATTGGAAAAATGGTAAGTATTAAATAATTAGTTTTTATGCCAAAAAAGCTCGCG
The DNA here is from genome assembly GCA_937884735.1 of uncultured Pleurocapsa sp. Classification (GTDB taxonomy): domain Bacteria; phylum Cyanobacteriota; class Cyanobacteriia; order Cyanobacteriales; family Xenococcaceae; genus Waterburya. Next base: position 3,077 of record CAKZYI010000332.1, on the reverse strand, counting down.
GTATGATGTCAGCTTATATTATTAAAAACCGCATTAATAAACAAGCGTATCTTAAAAGTTTTAATGAAGCAGGATATAGCTTTAATGATGAATTATCAGATGAAAATGATTTAGTTTTTACTCGTAATTAATAATTAAAAGCCTTAACTAGGTCAATTAATTATTTCTTTTATTGCTTACTTGGTAGGGTCAAAGCGGGTGCATGATTCATCTACCACAGGAATCCATTCTTCATCCTTATTAGGAAAAAAGTAGATGGCGGTAAAGTTATTAGAACTATTTTTAATAATTTCTTGTCGTAATGGGGAGGCTTGTTCTTTTCTAACAATAATTCCCGACCAAATTAATTTGTTTTCTTCCCAGTCTTCTGCAACCAAATTGTAGGAATTACCATTACCCACAACTACAGATCTAATCAGCTTTTTTGAAGCTGGATCGTAGCCCATAAACTCACGAGAATTAATTGGTAAACCTTCAGATGGAGGCTGAATTTGTTGGGCGTTTCCCAAATACCAAAATTGATTCAAGTCTTGCTTTACTGTCCAACTGAAACCACCCGAAGGTTTGGTAGAGTTTGCAGGTTGCTGACAACTCCAAGTTCCTTCAAAATACTCCAGGCGTTGCAGCTCGGTTGGAATTTGAGGTTTTGATGGTGGCGATTGAGCTTGGGATAGCCCCCTTTCAATCAAAGCCACATTGGTAATTAACCATAATAAAAATTTTATAATACTTTTGTTAGGCGATCGCCCCCAGGATTGGCTCATTTTATAATTTTTATAATTTAAAAACCTAAAAATTTAAAAATTTATTTATTCTTGTCGGTATGTTGAACTGAGGATACGGGAATAGACATCTGTTGAAATTGTTTCAAAGCACACTTAGCTGTATGCTGAACTTCTTGGTCGGAATCTGAAGTCATTTTTGATAAATGAGCTGTGATTAGGAACATTGAATGGTACAAAGTGGTTAAGTCTTGGATAGCATTTTTTCGCACTTCGCCACTTTCGTCTTCTAAAGAAGTTATGAATATATTATTGATGGTTTCAAAACTGTGATTAGCAATTTGAGCGATCGCATCCAAAATCAAGTTTTTTTCTAAAGAATCGACTTTAGGAATAGTTTGTACTAGAGGTTGTATTGCTCTAAAATCATTGGTTTGGCTCAATTCCCAAATTGCTTTACGTCTCAATTCTTTTTGTCTTACTAAGTCCTGCGGATTACTATTTTGCTGTAAATCTTTAATTAATTCAAACACAACATCAATTTCAGTAGTTGAAGAAGTTACTATGGTCAATTTTCCCATAACATCAGAATCGACTATCCCTTCGCGATTGAATTTTTCTGTCTTTGGGGTATTAACTTGAGCAATATTCATTTCGGGGTTAATTATTTTTGATTGTTCGAATCTTGGTACTTGTTTAGCATATTTTGAATCGTGATTTGAATCAGCTTTATTGGCTATTTTTGTTTTTACTAGTTTAGAGTTTATTCTAGTTTTATTAGTTTCATTCAATTGATTATCTCTTTCGATTATATTAATACTAGTTTCGTTTTTATTTGTCTGAGACTTAGCCAGCTTTTCTTCCTTAAAAAGCAGACGCAAAATAGTTAAAAAAAGTATAGATGTTATTACTATCCCCAATACAGATAAGTTGTTTTTGATTTTTTTAGGTAATTCAATATTTTGTGTCTGATTCGATACTATTAATCTAATTTCATTCTTTTGGATAACGCTATCTAGTTTAAAATCCGTTTTATTATTAATAGGATTGTATTGTCTATCTTCTATTTTGACAGCAGAATTAACAGGAGCAATAAGTAAGTTAGATATAAGAATAAAAACAAAAATAAAAGTGTAGCGCAAATCAATCATAATAATAGATTGTTATTTCAAGTAACTTGTATCTTGAACCATAAGGTTTTCTCAGAGTAAGAACGTATTTTAATGTTGTATTTACCCTAACTATCTACATTATCTATGAATATAGAGTTATTAGTTCGGATTATTTCAAGTAGTCTGCATATGCTATTCTTTTACTCTAATGCATTTATTGGGAAAAAATTTAATCGTCAACAAAATAAGAGTTACTTTAGATTTGCATAAAATCGCCATCACTATTGACCTCAAAATTAGCAGACACATAATATATTACATCTTTATGCTGTCTTAACTGTTACAAAAAGCTCAACATTTATTTGCAAACAACATAAATATTTTCAGCATGCTCAGGGCATACTAATAGCGAAAGTTAATCAGTATGTACTCGACCATATTATTCATAAGGCTAGATTTGTACATCTAATAAAAACTATGGAATGCGAAATAAAATACAAGCCAGCATTTTCAACTATTTTCGTCACTCTTGAGCCTGGAGATAAAATTATTGCTGAAGCAGGCGCAATGGCTAGTATGGATAGCCAGTTAACAATTAAAACTCAGCTTTCTGGAGGTTTCTTTTCTGCTGTAGCCAAAAAATTTTTTGGTGGAGAATCCCTATTTGTTAATGTTTTTACTAACGAAACTAAGCAATATCTCAATTTAGTTCTGACTCAATCTGTCGTGGGAGACATTCAAGAAATAGAGCTTCATGGCAAAGATATGTACTTTCAACCAGGAGCATACATTGCTAGTACACCAGGGGTAAAAATGGGAGTCCGTTGGGCTGGTTTTACTAGCTGGTTTGCAGGGGAAGGATTATTTAAATTAAGACTAAGTGGCAAAGGACGTGTCTTTTTTGGGGCATATGGCGGTATCAGCAAAAAAGCGATTGATGGCGAGTTTATTGTTGATAACGGTCATTTAGTAGCATACGAGCCAGGTATTCAAATGGGAATCAAGCTCTCTAATGGCTTGATTGGCTCAATGACTTCTGGAGAAGGTTTTGTCAATCGTTTGACTGGTAGAGGTAATGTTTATCTCCAATCTCGTAGCATCGGTGGATTAGTCGGCTTTTTACGTTCTAAGGTACGTTAAACCATGAATATAGAATTATTACATCAACCAGAAAGTGCGATCGCTCGCGTATCATTAGACTCAGGGGAAGAACTAGTTGCTCAAGCTGGGGCGATGATTGCCA
>CAKZYI010000331.1 GCA_937884735.1 uncultured Pleurocapsa sp. | reverse complement strand
GATTATTAATTGATTGACAAAGTAATAGTCCGTTCCAATTCCTCTAAATAATATAATCAGCTTGGTGTAGGGTCATTTATTATCGTTTATCGATTAGACATGGTGTTATTTGCTTATCATCGACAGGCTTTCTGGTATGCTTTGGGACTTATGCCAAATTTACGGTTAAATGCTTGGGAAAAAGAAGCAAGGCTTGCATAGCCTACTCTATATGCTGCTTCGGTTACGCTGATATCCTGCTCTGCTAATAGTTGTTTGGCTATTTCCAAACGATGCGATCGCAATACGCTAAATACGCTAGTACCAAAACAGTAATGAAAGCCCTGCTTGAGCATGAAATCGTTTAAACCCGCTTGATGCGCTAATTCCTCAAGAGAGGGAGGATCGGTTTAGTTTTTCAATAAAATTTCTTTGGCATAATGAATCCGCTCTATTTGTTCTGGCTTGAGAGGACTTTTTTTTGCTTCACCCTGACCTATAGCTACTTCATGGTCTAACACTAAAGCTATTAGCTCGATCGCCTTACTTTCTAAAAAGGCTCGCTTAACTATACCCTGATAAGGACAGTGTAAAATTTGTTGCAGCACTGTATTCATCGCAGGCTGAGTATCTCTAGTCTGTAGATAGTAGATTTCTTGGTTCGATGGTTTAACTAGATGCTGAAGATTGAGAGGAAATGCTCTCTCTGGAGAGGCTACAAAAGAGCGAAGCTTTGATGGCTTGATAAAAACTTCAATAAAGGAATAGGGTTCTACATCTGAAAAGTTACCAAAAGTTTTAAGGGTTAAACCATTGCTTCTGACAAGATATGTTCCAGTAATACATGGAAGTATTGTTTCACCAAGTATAGACGTAACATTCCACTGCGCGATGGCTGAAAGCGCAAAAGAAAATTTGAGAAACCTACATTCTCGTTCGGAATGGTAGATTAATTTTAAGCAATCCGTAGGTTGATAGTGATTGATTTTGATGAATATGCCTTCTCTCAACTGAATTCTTCGACTCCATCCCTGAGAGATTTGATTATGGAACTTCTGAATAACATCCAACTTATCGGTCGCATCTGGCTTTAGCTGCTCCACACCAATTCCCTGAAGTTGCTCTTCAAAAAATTCTTCGTCTGTCAATATAATCGTCATTACTGGTTTTCAAACTGCGATTGTCTATCCTTCAGGGCTTTATAGTTAATAGCTACTTAAATTATAAATCGAGGTAATAATTCAATAATTTTCGCAGCTACTTATCTTGCTCAACAGAATAAAGCTTAGATACCCTGAAACTAAAAATTCCAATTAGCAGCATGGCGATCGCACTTAAGACGTACAGTAAGGCAATCCCCGACCCCGCACCAGTTCCAAAAATAGGAGCAAATAAAGATTGCAATAAACTAGGCGACCTCATGGCTGGTTCAAAAATGCGATCGCTCAATAGTCCAGCTAGCAGTATAGCCAACATATTCGCCAAGTCTTCAATTAATAAACCAGCAGCAAACACCCGCCCTTGCAGCTTGGCGGGAGTCGCTTTCATCCATAGTGTCCCTTCGCTACTCCAAATAAGGGGAAAATTAATTGAGGAGCAAAACTGAGCGGGTAGCCAGATAAATAAACTTTGCCCCAACCCAAAACCTATTTTGGCTAAACCAACCCCGATATATCCAGCTCGCATTCCTCTAACATTGCTCCGAAAACCGCCCCAAATGCTAAATGCGATCGCGCCAATTACTCCGCCAAACCCAGAAATTGTAGCAACTGCACCCAATGTTTGAGAGCTACCATCAGTGCGAGCTAAAATCATCGGATCGTAGATTGTGTTGCTTAAAGAATGAACCGCCACAAATAGGTTAGTAACAATTAAAAGCGATCGCAAACCAGGAGACTGCCAAAGATAGCGTATCCCAAAAGTCACCTCAGACCAGAAAATACCTAATCGATTTACTACTCTCTCTTTTGTGACTGGGGGACGCGCTCTGGAGAGCGCCGACAGCTCCGCTGGCGGAGTGCCGTAGGCACT
>CAKZYI010000330.1 GCA_937884735.1 uncultured Pleurocapsa sp. | reverse complement strand
ATGTCTATAGCATTAGGCGCGGGTGCGCTTTATTCTACTGTTGAAGATCTCTATAAATGGTCGAGATCGCTCGATACCGATACTAATACTATATTAGGTCAGGCTTCTAAAGATGCCATGTTTGCCCCTACGGTAAAAGTTCCCACCGACGACGACAGAGAAATTTATTACGGCTATGGTTTGAGGGTAGACACCGAACACAATCAAGATCGTATCGTTCACAACGGTAGTATTGATGGCTTCTTAACTCATTTTGCCCGATATTCCCGAGAACGAGTAATAATTATCGTTTTAAGTAATCTTCAGACAGCTTCAATCTCAAAGATAGAACAAGATTTAGCTGCAATTGTTTTTAGCGAAGCTTACGAAGTACCCAAACAAAGAAAAGCAATTAAGCTCGAACCCGCTATTTTAAAAAAATATGTCGGACGGTATAAATATGCCCCTTCTCCATTCCTACCGCCAGAGGATAGTGAGCTTGTTTTCACGGTTACAACTGACTCACAACGTATCTTTATTCAAGTGACAGGAGGAGAAAGAGATGAAATTTTTCCAGAGTCGCCAACTGAGTTTTTTCTTAAGGTAGTAGAAGCTCAATTGACTTTAGTGAAAAATAAAGAGGGGAAATCGCAGGTAATTATCCATCAACATGGACGAGATTGGATATTGAATAAAATATGATTAAACAAAATATTGTAGTTTTCGTTCGTGATGCGAAGCGAATCCTTTAGGGTTTCCCCAATCGCCAAGAAATTTATCGCTATTTTCTGTTTCTGCGATCGCACTTATCTAAATTATCTAACAATACAATTTCAAATTTTGTATATAATGATTATCATTCTCACACTGTTGTTTTATGATTATTGCCGTCGCCAGTCCTCCAGGTGCGGGTAAAACCCACTGGATTCATCAACAACTAGCCCATACTGATAAACCTGTAGGCTACTTCAGTCCTCAAACCGATTCTGTACCCATAGATGCAACATATCTGCAAAGTGAATGTCCTCAACTAAAGCTTTATCAGACAGGAGAAGAGGCGGAATTAGACAAAACCATTACTTATCTAGAGATTCCCTGGTATTTGGATTTAGCAGGAATTGAACCTTTACTGCAAACTTATGACTCCCATCGAGTAGCCATAATTCCAAGCGATACAGATAGTAAAGAATTAGAGACGTGGGCAGATGAAATTATTCCTGGAAATAATGATACTAAACCAACTACAGCCTTACAAATTCATCGGGGAGTTTTGACAGGGGAAATCCTAGATTTTGATAGCCTGGCTACATTTTGGCTGGAACTTATCCAAGGTGCTTATGGTGATGTGGTTCGAGCAAAAGGAATCTTCGATTTAGTAGACGGGCAAGTTTATTATAGTGACTTTAGATTGGGGAAATCGGAATTAGAATTCAAACCTTTAAACTTACCCCGTTGGTTAAATGGTAAACCAGATCGCCAGAGTGGTTTTGAAATAGTGGGTAGTAATTTAAATAAAGCTGAGATTGCCCAAACCGTCCGAGATTGCTGTGTTCCCGAATCGGCAATTAATCATTATCAACAACAAGTAAAAGAGTCTTTAGCAACTGAACTAGAAGTAGTATGAAAATAGCAGTAATGTCCTGTATTCATGGTAATTATGCAGCTTTAGATGCAGTTTTACTAGATATTGACCGCCAAAAAGCCGAAAAGATTTATTGTCTGGGGGACTTAGTAGGTTATGGTCCTTATCCCAATGCGGTAGTGGAACAAATTCGTTCTTTAGATATTCCCACCGTACAGGGTTGTTGGGATGAAGATATTGTCGAAGGATTAAATGCCTGTGACTGTAGTTATCCTTCCCTGTTAGCGGAAAAAAGAGGCAAAATCGCCCACGAATGGACGAATAAAGAGGTCAATCCCGAAATTAGGGAATATTTGGCTCAACTACCCCATACCTATAAAGAAGATAATCTCTGTTTCGTACACGGTAGCCCTAGTAGTAACCACGAATATTTGTTACCCGAAATGGATGCTTTTACCGCTTTAGAAAGAGTCCTCTCTAGCGATGCAGATATATTATTTTGCGGACATACCCACGTTCCCTATGTTCGCACCCTAGACTCTGGACAATTACAGGTTAAAGTTCGGCAACCCGATCAAGACGAACAACCAGCCGTTAGTTTTAATACTCCCCTGAAACGAATTATCAATGTCGGTTCGGTAGGCGAACCCCGTCATGGTCGTCCTAATGCTACCTATGTCATTTATGATACGGAGACAGAAGCAGTAAACTTGCGGGAAGTGGAGTATAACTATCAAGCAACCTGCGCTGCCATTTTAGATGCTGGTTTACCGCCGATTTTTGCTTGGCGTTTAGCTAGGGGTTTAGAATTTGCTGAGAAAGCCGACGATCCGACTCATGTATGCGAGAGGTAAATAGTTTTATTTTTGGATCTGGCAATCGCTATTTGACTGATTAGGAGTAGTTTCTCGCAATCCTAAAGGATACCGCAAGCATAAGACGCGAAGGCGCAAAGGGCTTGATTGCTTATAAAGAATAAAGAAAAAATCAAGTATTGATGATTGTTCTTGTAAATTTATATATGAGCGTTTGAGCTGAATTGAAAATACAATTAAAAACCTTAATTATTATTTTTTTAATTCTTCTTTTAGTTTCAAGATGTCAAGCAATTTTCTTAGATTGCGAAAGCAAACAGACTACTAAACAAAGACATCTTAAACGTTTACTCAAAACCAACAAATGTACTAATTGCTACTTGGGAGATGCTGTTCTTCGAAGAGCAGACTTGAGGGGTGCGGATCTGTCTAGATCTCATGCATTATGTATCTGTTTTTTAAATTTTCAGGCGATCGCTCAATCATTTTTTGAATTACTATTCTTCGGTTTAGATATTTTAACTCTCCACTTTTCTGACAAGATTGTAGCGCGATCGCTCATTTCTTTGAGCTTACTTTCTCCTTCTTGAGCAATTGCTAATATTTCTTTTAATTCTGATTCATTTAAATGGTCTACTTTCATGGCTAACCTTCCAAACGCTCCCTAATATTGTTTATGATTATTTTAGCTTCTAATACTCTACCTAATTGTTCTGATAAATCTTCTCCTGCTTCTTGTAATTCATCATCGGACAAGTCTTTCTTGCTAAGATACTGTTCAATTTCGTTAATTCTTCTTCTAGTATTTTCGGCAAACAAAATATAGTTATTAAAAGTTGCGAAAAGTTGAATCAAAATTAGGTTTTCTGGGAATAAATTAGTTCTAGCTCTAATTAGCTCTATAGATTGAGATAATTCGCGTTCGAGATTTTCTAGCTCATGGTTAAGTCGTTCAATTAATGCATTAATATTAGAGGAGAACGTCATAATTTTGTCGTTTTAACTTGAAATGCGATGTTTATGCTGCATTTCTTGCATAAATTCGGCTACAGGACGAGTTTCTCCTGATTATATATCTGCTAATCTTTGTTTAATACCTGCGATCACACTATCCCTAAAAACTATTAAATATAGATGAGCGATCGCAATTTATTCCCCATAATGCGACCACATTCGGATAATTTTTTTTCATGGAGTTTCTATGTTGAAATCGACACTCTATACTTCGATCCTAAACGTTAGCAGCTATTCTTTTACTCTCTTAAAATAAAACAGTTCTGGATCTCCTTCGTCCAAGTTATGCACTATACCGCTCGGTTCATATGACATACTTGCTAGGAAAGCTTGCATGGGGGCATTTGACTCGTTTGTTGAAGTAAATAGCTTTGCCGTATTGCAAGTTTCCTCCAATCGTTTCACAAGCGCGGATGCAATGCCCCTGCGTCGATATGCTTCTTGCACAATCAGCATCGATATAAATCCGTAAGAGAAGAAGGTATACTCCAGTACAGCATATCCGACTACTCGCTCATCAATTAGTACGATGATGGCACAACCCCTTCTTACCCACTCCCGAATATGCTGCCGTCTAGTTTCTTCGGTAACAGCAATATGATCGATCGCAATAATTTCAGCGATATTATGCTCTGTTGCATCCCGAATCATCATTGTCTTGTTCCCGCTAACTATTTATTGTACGGAAACTTTCTGGATATCCACCTGATATGGGATCGACTAAAGAATTTGTTCATACATTTATCCTACATACCATAATATATGGCGTTTTTTGATTCAGTTATTCAAGCAAATAACGATCTCACCATGTATCTTCTTTTTAATTTTTCAGGCGATCGCTCTAATCATTTTTTGAACTGATATTCTTAATAAGAAAAAAAGTTCTTGACTTTCACCTTGGGGCAAAGTGTTAACTCATAGATAGCAGAGATTTAGGTATTACTCATGCTTAAAATTAGTGACTTTGCTCAACTTAGTCGTATATCGCCGAAAACCCTACGTCTTTATGATCGCCTAGGGTTACTTAAACCTGCCACAGTAGATCGTCAAAATAACTATCGCTATTATTCTGCCAGTCAATTACCTCGTCTGAATCGAATTCTGGTCTTTAAAGAATTGGGATTCTCTTTAGAACAAATTGGTAAGTTACTGGATGACAATCTTTCTGTATCAGAAATTCGCGGTATGTTCAGCGGCAAACAGCTAGAAATCTAACAAACGCTAGCAGAAGAAGTGGCACGTAAAAACAACTTCTC
>CAKZYI010000329.1 GCA_937884735.1 uncultured Pleurocapsa sp. | reverse complement strand
GTTTCGAGAAATGGTTTTTTGAGGATCGCTCAAAACTATATGGTTGCTTTCTTCTCTGCCAATAGTAATGCAGACATCTTGGCTCAAATCGATCGCTAGCTTTTCTACTTCGATAATATATTCCTTATCGTTGGGTATTTTTACTTTGAGGAGAGGATATCTTCTTTGCATAACATTAATTTGGCGATCTCCAAGAGACTATACAGCAGCTAGAGCGTGTCATAAATATTCTAGATGTTGGAAATACCAATAAATATTGATTTTTTATTGATAATTATTTTGGGGAATAGTTTGGTTGAAATTAAAATAAAGTTTTATGGTTAATACAGGTTGGCAGTTTTGGATTGATCGCGGCGGCACTTTTACAGACATTGTTGCCCAGACTCCAACAGGAGAAATTGTAGTTCGCAAGCTGCTTTCAGAAAATCCCGAGCAGTATGATGATGCTCCGATACAGGGTATTAGAGACTTGATGGGAATTGCCCAAAATAAGCCGATTCCCACAGATAAAATTGCAGCTATCAAAATGGGAACAACTGTTGCGACAAATGCCTTATTAGAAAGAAAAGGCGATCGCGTTGTTTTGGCTACTACCAAAGGTTTTAAGGATGCTTTGCGTATTGGCTACCAAAATCGCCCTGATATTTTTGCCTTGGAAATTGTTTTACCCGAAATGCTTTATGAACAGGTGGTAGAAATAGTCGAACGCTACGATGCCAAGGGAAATGAATTAGTACCTGTAGATCAAGCTAAAACCCAAAAAGATCTTCAGGCTGCTTACGATCTTGGAATACGTAGCTGCGCCATTCTATTAATGCACAGTTATCGCTATCCCCATCATGAATTACAGGTAGCTGAAATTGCTCGTAAGATCGGTTTAACGCAAGTATCTGTTTCTCATCAAGTTAGTCCTTTAATCAAGTTTATTAGTCGAGGAGATACTACGGTGGTGGATGCCTATTTATCGCCAATCTTGCGTCGCTATGTCGAACAATTTACTAGTAAATTATTAGATAGGTCTTCTATCAAACTGATGTTTATGCAGTCCAATGGTGGACTAGTAGATGCAGACTTGTTTCAAGGTAAAGATAGCATTCTTTCTGGCCCTGCTGGGGGGATTGTGGGAGCAGTTAAAACCGCTGCTATAGCTGGCTTTGATAAAATTATTGGCTTTGATATGGGGGGGACATCAACAGATGTTAGCCACTATGCAGGAGAGTACGAACGCAGCCTGGAAACGGAAATCGCTGGAGTTAGATTGCGATCGCCTATGATGGCAATTCACACCGTAGCTGCGGGGGGAGGCTCCATCTTGCATTTTGATGGTAGCAGATATCGAGTAGGGCCTGATTC
>CAKZYI010000328.1 GCA_937884735.1 uncultured Pleurocapsa sp. | reverse complement strand
GGATACCGCAAGCATAACCGAAGGAAGTCCTTTAGGGCATATCATTAGTCTTTTGTTATTAGTTGTTTTCATGAATGATCCCAGACTGCTATATGCGGTTTTGTTATTCCCTAAAACTACAGTGGCGGTTTTTAAGTTTGCTTGCTAAAACTGACAAAACCGAAGTCGAGAGACACGCCGTCAATGGACGCTAGTAAAATCGACTTATTGAATATGTATATTTTATATTTTACTCGTCTATATATTAAGCAAAATGCAGATGAATATTAATACCCAACAGTTGACGCTACAAGAAGTTATTCAAAGTTGGAAAGATCGCATTGTTTGCCATCCTCCCCGTGGAGAAGGTGCAGAAGCCTATATTATTAATTCTAGTTCGGGCGATCGCGTAAAATATATTGAAGCTAACTGTGATAGTCTGCGTCACAACGCTACAAACTACGACAGACTATTAATTGATATCTAATACCAGCATATAGGTATATATAAAGAAGCTGTTTTAAATACCATTAAATACGAGGCTACTAGAAGAGCTTTTAAAGCTCAACATGAGTGGATACATAATAGCTATCAAGGGTTAATCAATAACGTCAAAACCAATAACTTTGATCGACAAATGCTCCTCAAAATTGATAGTTTAAATAAAATAGTAGAGAAGCGCGATCGCGAACTAAGAAAACTAAAGTCTCAATGCAAAGGTGGTTTACAAGAGCTTCAGGTAGCCTATAAAAAACTACAGCGTCAGCTAGCAAAAGAGCAAAAACGCAGACAAAAGTTAGGAAAACAGAAAATAAAGACCTAAAGAAGCAAGTTAATTTATTAGAATTTAAATCTAGAAAAGCTAATAATTAATTAATTTGTTGGATATATTTTATACTTCAAACTAGATTAATGATTAATTTTTGCTTGGTTATTATTTGCTAAAAAATAGATACCTAAACTTTTAAAATAAGCCGAACCGATTGCAATCAAAAAAGCTAAATAAGCAACAATCTGACCGAGGAATAAAGTTTGTCGATAGCCAAATAAAGCCTTCAGCACAATACCAGGAAACTGCTTATCGGGTAGCAAATTAGAGCCATCCCATATCTGACTACCAAGAATACAAGAGCCACTGTTAAACAAACACAGCTGACTAAGAGTTAATTGATTCAAAATCACTAGAGCAGAGACAAAATGCTTTAGCGCGCCCAATACCAAACCACCAACAATTAACAATAAAAATATCCCCATTACCTGAAAGAAAAGGCGGATATTAATTTTGACTCCCAAAGAAAACAAAGATATTCCCATTACACTAGCAAGAATCAAACCCGCAGCCGCACCTATAGCTGGAAGAGTCCAATCCTGCTGAAACTTTGCCAATATAAATAAAACAGTTTCAAAACCCTCTCGCACCACAGCAATAAAGATTAAAACAAAGACGGCTTTTCCTGCATTATCATTATCTAATACCGAACCGATTGCTCCTTCCACTTCCCCCTTAAGAGACTTCGCTTGTTTGGTCATCCAGAGCAACATCCAACTTAACATTGCGATCGCAACCAAACCAAACACACCCTCCAACAGCTCTTTAATTACAGGCGCGTAAAGTCCACCAACAGCATCAACGCCACTAATTACCCCTGTCAACAAAAAGCCAACCGCTACGCTAGCGATGATACCGCCAAATATTCCCAGATATACCCATCGGTATAGCTCTGTTTGCCCTGCTTTTTTGAGGCAAGCCATTACTATACCCACCACTAAAGCAGCCTCAAATCCCTCGCGCAAGGTAACAACAAAAGTAGGAAGTGCAGCACTAAAATCCATAACAATTCTCAATAATAAATGATAAATAAATGATAAATGTTATTGCCCAGGAGGATTAGTAAAAGGATTAACGCTACCAGGAAACCCAGGAAGTGCAGGATTAACTCCAGGAGTTGGTGGAGTGGTAGGTGCTTGCGAACCTTCAGGAAGTGTTGCCAAAGCGACGCGATCTCCCCCTACTTCTCGAAGAATATCCAAGACTTCTACAACTTCTCTATAAGTCGAGTTTTTGGCAGCATATAGAGTCATTAAACCGTCAGGGTTAGCTTGATTATATTTCTTAATTTCCCACGATAAATCCTCGCGAGTTACCAGATTTTGATCTACATATAGTTGACCTAGATCGTCGATAGTAACAATTAAAATATTCTGTAGTTGGGGTGTACCCGTTTTCGCTTGGGGTAAATCTAAACTAATAGCTTGTTGACGAGAAAAATTAACTGCTGCCAAAATAAAAAAGGTTAAAATACAGAAAATAACGTCAATAAGTGGCAGAATTTCAATATTAGCCCCACCAGATTCGCTATCGTCTTGCCAAAGCTTCATTGGCTGTATTGGCTTGGGATTATACTTTTTTTTACGAGTCACAATTATGATTACTAATTACTGATTACTAATGACTAAGGACTAAGGACTAAGGACTAAGGACTAATGACTAATGACTATTTTGGTGGTTTGATATTAATGAAAGAATATTCATCTTCTCCTGGAATTATTCCTTGAGGTTCATCAAATTCACACGAATCCAACTGCATCCAGCGATCGCGATACATAACCTCCAAACGGCTTCCTGTACGGCGTAAAATCCGAATTTGATTTGACCAAAAGGCTTGAAACAAACGATAAAAACTTAAACTAATAATTGCAACTAATAACCCTACCGCAGTGGAAATCAAAGATTCGCCAATACCCAAGGTTACCCCAGAAGAATCGGCTGTCCCTAAATCGCTAATTTTAATTGAACTCAAAGCTTGAATTAGACCCCATACCGTACCAAATAAACCTAACAGGGGCGAAAGAGCAATAATTGCTTCTAAAGTTTTATCTCCCTTCCTCATTCTAGCCAACTGTTCTTCTGCTGCTGATTCTAGTGCCAAATGAAACATATCAGGGTCTGGGTTTGATAATCTAAAGGGAGAATAAACAAAGTTTCCCAAAGGATGATTAATATGCTCTTGAGCAATTTTGCTAACTAAATCCCAGTTTCTTTCCGCAGCTTCCATAATGCGGTTAAAAATTTTTTTCTCTTTGAAAACAACTCTCGACCAAAACCATAACCGTTCTAATATTGTGGAGATAGACAATATTGAAAGTAACAGCAGCGGGTACATTGAAATACCACCTTTTTCAATTATTTCCAGAAAATTCACGGTAGTTAATTACCTCCAGTAACATTTTGGTTAAAATTAGTTCTCGAAAAGTTTAAGTTATTACAGCTTTAATTTTTCAATCTTAGACATAGATAACACAGTTAAAACAAAATTAAGGTCAATGAAATTTTTCTAACATGGGTTGGAATTGTTGTCTACAATCTATCGACTAAATGATAAGGTGCTTTGGGAACATAAAGCTAATTGATTTTGTCTTCAGCTATGATAGTCTGCACTATATATTTTCTGTAACGAATGAATCGTAATACTGTTTTAGGAACTCTTGGTGTTAGCTTACTTTTGATTTTGATGGTGATGGTGTCTCAACAAGAAGCTAGTTCAATCAATTCAGTTCGACAGAACGATCAAAATCGCGAGATTGCTGCCAACCAAACAATTACCGAAACAACAGAAACGCAAATGAGCCAAATAGCCAATGACAGTAACCGTTTTGGCTTTAATTTATTTACGCAAATTAATACTCAACAATCAAACGATAATATAGTTATTTCCCCCAACAGTATTGCGATCGCTTTGGCAATGGCTAGAAATGGCACTGACGGAGCAACTAAAGCAGAAATGACTAAAGTTCTAGAACTAAACCAACTAGACCCCAAAATCACGGATAAAAGCTATCAAAAGTTAATCCAAACTCTCAAAACAGCCGACTCAAATGTTAATTTAGCGATCGCTAATGGGCTTTGGAGCAATCAAAATATTACTTTAAAAGAGCAGTTTGTTGAGGATGTAAAAGAGTCTTATCAAGCCAAGTTGACTAGCTTAGATTTTGCTGATTTTCAAACCAAAAATATTATCAACGATTGGGTATCTAAAAATACGGCTAATAAGATTCCTGAAATCGTCGATTCCTTATCAACCGAGGACGCACTTTATTTGACCAATGCTATTTATTTCAAAGGAATTTGGACAAATAAATTTGATTTGGATGCCACTACCGAACAACCTTTTTATCAAGATCCTGACTCCTCTCAACCCCAATTGATGATGAATCAAACAGGGGACTATCGTTACTACCAAAACGATGGTTTCCAGGCGATAAGATTGCCCTATGGTGAGAAGGAAGAATTAGGCATGTATATTTTCCTTCCCAGCCAAACTAGTAATCTGGCTGAATTCAACCAACAGCTGAATATAGACA
>CAKZYI010000327.1 GCA_937884735.1 uncultured Pleurocapsa sp. | reverse complement strand
TAACTAGATTGTGCTTGTTTGGTTAATCAGCCTGCGATCGGGAGGTTTATGTTTCCTCCCATAGATTACTTTGCGACAGAATTCTTGCGTAATCCTAAAGTACGCCAAAGCATTAGTCAGTCTGCTTATTTTGATAAGAGTTTTGCGAGTTTAGATGCTCAGACTTGTGCTGCTTTGCACCTCAAATGTGCAAATTGGAATAAATCTCTAATTTCTTTTACCAAAAGTGGCGGTTATGGCTCTTTTGCTAATTTTATCTCTAGCATCAAGCAACAGACTTTAATTATTTGGGGCAAACAAGATAAGATTGTGGGAACTAAAGGAGCGCAAGAATTTGCTAAAGGAATTCCCAATAGCAAATTAGTCTGGATCCATCTATGCGGTCATGTTCCCCATCATGAAAAACCCCAAGATACAGCAAGAACAATTTTAGAGTTTGTTTAAGCGAATATTTTGTTACGAATTAATGCCATCAACATATCTAACAGGGGATAACCCAAGCCAAAGCATAGAGTAAATAAAGCAATTATTTGCACTGGAGTAAGACTAGCATTGGGATAAGCATACATTGCAAAAGCGTAGAAGATAACGCTAAATAATAAGCCTAAAGTAAAACTAGATATTAAAAATTTGGACAGTGCAGTTTTGAGGTTGAAACTTTGGGTATGGCGAATAGATACATTTACATAATCTGCTATTACTGAATTCAACCCAGCACTAGTCATTCCTCCTGCGATCGCAGCTAAAGCAATATGATTTGATGGTGTAAAAATATTCACTTATTACCTCAATAAATATAGATTTATATCCTGTTCTTTTAAGTTAAACAGATCTATTTATAGAATTTCCACCAACAATACATATCGTACACATTGTTAAAAAAGCTTCAACAAGATAATTAAAGATGGGCGTGAACTCCACAACTCCCTCATCTTCAAACTTCGATTGCTATGTCGTGTACTAAGATTGCGCCTGTGTGTCCTGTAACTAGCCAAAAAATTGCTCTTGCACCATCGCGCAAACATTTTTCTATGGGTTCGGGGGGATTATTAGAAGGAACAGCAATTGGTTGAAAATCAATTCCCTTGCTACCAAAGACAATGTCTCCAATTATTTTGGCTCTTGTCATGTGATTTTCTGAGGTAATCAGATACACGCTGTCTATACCTTGAGCTTTTAGCTCATCAACCAGGGTTGTAAAGTTGGTTACGGTATCGCTAGCACGATAATCAAAGTGTAGGCGATCTCTTTCTATTCCAGCTTTGGCAAATATTCTTTGAGCATATGCCTCGGGACTTCCTGAAGAAATCCAACTTGGCAATTGGGTATATTCTTGTGCTAGTTTGGCGGCAAAACGTTCCCTTTCTTCGTGTCCTCCTAAAACTAATAAAGCTTCTGGATTATCAACAGAATTACGTATTGGTTTGAATCCAACACAGAGAGATGTGGCGACAATAGATAGCATGATCAATCGTCTCAATTTGCTCATGGGATTGACAACAACTAATTTGGATTCATCTCTGGATTGAAAACTTAAGAACATAGACGAGCTGGTTTGAATAAGCTTGATTGATATCAGCAGATAATGCTCACAAATTATAAAGATAAAAAAAATATTTTGAGGTAATTGCGATCGCGCAAACGCAACTTTTTCAACAAAACTTAATAAAATTGTAAATAGCCAAATTGAAAACGTAAACGTCATCTAATAATAGTTGGATACATTAAACAAACCAGAAGGGTACAGAGTTTGTTACTCTTGAAGACGCTGTATTTCAAATCATATTCATTTAGCTACCAAGCATGAGAACTAATTACTGTGGCGAATTGCGAGCCGAACATATAGACCAAACCGTTACTATCTATGGCTGGATCGATCGTCGTCGCGATCATGGAGGGGTAATTTTTATCGACTTACGAGATCGCACAGGAACAGTACAAATTGTGAGCGATCCACAACGTACCCCACAATCTTATGCTGATGCAGAATCTCTTCGTAGCGAATATGTAATCAAAGCAGTGGGCAAAGTTAGTCAACGTCCCCCCGAATCACTAAACGACAAGCTGCCCACAGGACAGGTAGAAATCTATGCTGAGTCCATCGAAGTACTCAACGCGGTTAGCAAGCAGTTGCCATTTCAAGTTTCTACTGCTGATACTGAGAACGTGGGGGAAAAGCTACGGTTGAAGCATCGCTATTTAGATCTAAGACGCGATCGCATGGCAAAAAATTTACGCCTGCGTCATCAAGTAGTAAAAGCAATACGGAGATTCCTAGAAGATAGAGAAAACTTTATGGAAGTAGAAACTCCGATCCTAACTCGCTCGACTCCAGAAGGCGCGAGGGATTATCTTGAGCCTTCTAGAGTTTATCCTGGTGACTGGTATGCCTTACCCCAGTCTCCTCAACTTTTTAAACAGCTACTAATGGTGTCAGGATGCGATCGCTATTATCAAATTGCTCGTTGTTTCCGCGATGAAGACTTACGTGCCGATAGACAGCCAGAATTTACTCAGCTAGATATGGAAATGAGCTTCCTGTCTCAAGATGAAATTATTGAACTTAATGAAGCTTTAATAGCTCATATATTTAAAGAAGTTAAGGATATTGATATTTCCCTTCCATTACCTCGCATTACCTATGCTGATTCAATGGCGCGTTATGGTACTGATCGACCAGATACCCGTTTTGAAATGGAACTAGTAGATGTATCTGACATTGTGCAAGATTCTGGATTCAAAGTCTTCTCTGGTGCAGTCAAAAGTGGAGGACAAGTCAAAGTATTACCAATTCCCAACGGTAACGATGCTATTTCTAATGTTCGGATCAAGCCTAAAGGAGACATCTTTAACGAAGCAGTTACCGCTGGTGCAAAGGGAATTGCCTATATTCGAGTCAGAGAAGATAACGAGATCGATACCATTGGTGCGATTAAGGACAATCTCAACGAATCACAAAAACAGGAGCTACTAAGACGTACTGGCGCAAAACCAGGGCATTTACTTCTGTTTGGTGCGGGTGATACTGCTACAGTGAATAAATCTCTAGACCGCTTGCGTTTGTTTATTGCTCAAGAAATGGGATTAATCGACAACGAGCAAGTTAACCTACTTTGGGTAACCGAATTTCCGATGTTTGAATGGAATGCTGATGAAAAACGTTATGAAGCACTCCACCATCCTTTTACTGAACCCTATCCCGAAGATAGAGGAGATCTAGCTACAGCTAGAGCGCAAGCCTATGACATGATCTATAACGGAATTGAAATAGGAGGAGGAAGTCTAAGAATTTATCAAAAAGAGCTTCAAGAAGAAGTCTTTCAAGCGATCGGACTATCGACAGAAGAAGCTAACGAAAAATTTGGTTTTCTTCTAGAAGCGTTTGAATATGGTTCGCCTCCCCATGGCGGAATTGCTTTTGGTCTAGACCGACTAGTAATGCTCTTGGCGGGAGAAGAATCAATTCGCGATGTAATTGCCTTTCCTAAAACCCAACA
>CAKZYI010000326.1 GCA_937884735.1 uncultured Pleurocapsa sp. | reverse complement strand
AAATTTTTTAGTTATTGGAATTAGTCAAGGTGCTGATTCAGAATTTGGCATTTTTTAATTTTGTCTGCGGTTTAGAGAGTTATATCCCCAGCTACCCATATTTTTGTTAACCCCCGCTAATTTTTCTGCTGGTAAACTAGCCAAAATTAAACGATGGGGTATTAAGGGCTATTGCGATCGCATTTCTAGTATCAATACTGTGATTGAAGCTTTGTATGCGGTGGCATATGGTAATGTTTATTGGCAAGATAATAGCCCTGCTTCTCCTAAGCTATGGCAAAAGGCTTTGGGGCGTATTAGTAAACCAGGAAGAATAGAGCTAGAGGAAACTTTAAATAGGATTGATGCTCGACTAGCTAACCGCGATTTATCTGATTGGGAGAGAGTTTTTTTAGTTGGTAGAAAGCGAGAATTATTAACTGCCCGCTGGCTTTCTAATCGTTTGGTAGCCCAAGAAATTAGTTTAGATCGAGATAATTCTACAGCTATTGAATCATCTCGAAAAGGCGAACTTGTTGTTACCCCTCCTACAGAATTAGCCCCTTTGCCCGTATTTGCCGATTCGGCTAATAAGACTATTTTTGAGCGAGTAGTCACCGATATTCAGTTGGGTTTGGTTAATAAGACAGCAACATTATTAGAAATTGACATTCTTCTGCCTCAAATTCAGAAAAGTTTGTGTCATATAATTGTGAAACGTCTCAGCGATACTATCGATCAGATCCCTATTGCTAATAGTTTAGACAGAAATTATACAGATTATCTTAAGTCTCTTTGGTCGTGGACTGTTTGTATGTTCTTTACTCAATATTATGGTCAACTAACCATAGAAGAGGAACAAGAATTAACTACTCTTGTCGAACAGAACTTTGGCGAAATAAACCAAAATATCTTTGAATATATATATGGCGTTTCTGAATTGTTTGAATATTTATTGGGACAACCTGGTTTTATTGTAGATAATGTTAACTATAAATCTGATGATTCAGAAGTTATTGCACGGGTAGAATTTCTGCTGCACAATTTGATTGTTAATCTAGGAAATTCCGTAGTGCAGGTAATATTAAATAATTTTTATGACATAGAAAAATTAAAATATCAACTGTATAAACCTGAATATAAAAGCGATCGCGCTATAGCTCGTTTTCGCAATCAACTATCTTGGAAATATCGACAAAAAATATTATTCGAGCGTCCTCAAAATATTTTTGAAAGTCGTCATCAACTCTATATTTTGGATAGTGGTAGAATCAGAAATTTATATGTATATGCACCCCGTAAAAAAGAGTTAGAAGAATTAACAGGGATTCCTTGGTTAACCACTATTTTGATTGAATTACGAGATGCGATCGCACCTTTAGTTCGCAAATTTATTGCCTTGGCTGGTAGCGGGGTAGTATTTGTTTTAACTCAAGTAATTGGCAAAGGTTTGGGTTTGATTGGCAAGGGAATTATTCAAGGTATTGGGAGTACGATTAAAGATGTCAATTACAAAGGCGATCGTAAGTAAATCATATTTAGTTTAAAACCTGTAGTTTTAACTGTTTGAGAAATTAGTAGCTAATGCTAATGGCGACGAACTACGTTCTGCTAATGGCTAATAGCTGCCCTCATAGATAATTTAAACTCGTAAAAAATAAATTTATAACACATTTAGGCGATCGCTTTTTGAACGACACAATTGAGCAAAAGATTGCACACTTCTCGTACTGCACCTTGTCCTCCCGATTGTTCGGTCACGTATACACAATGGCGTTTGTTTTGGGGAATAGCATCTGCCACTGTCATAGGAAAGCCAACTGCTTTTAATACGGGTAAATCATTGAGATCGTCACCCATATAGGCTACTTGGGATAAAGATAAATCTAATTTTTGACATAGGCTATTTAATACGGTTAATTTATCTTGGACATCGATAAAACAATTTTTAATACCTAGCTTTTTGGCACGATGTTTAGTTGCATTAGAATCGTTGGCACTAATAATGGCTACTTCTATTCCCGATTGAATTAATAATGCAATTCCTTTGCCATCTTTAACATTAAACTTTTTACAAACTTCTCCGCCTTCAGTGTAGTAAAGTCCACCATCAGTTAAGCTACCATCTACATCCAAAGCTAATAGTTTGATTTGAGATAAATGCAGTTCGGTATTGATCATTATTTTGCCACACAAATTTTATACTAATAAAGATTCTAATTGATTTTGTTTCAAGGTATTGAGTAGAACGTTAGGATTGCTTACTTTTTCCAATCGATTAACTCGCTTATCCTGCTTTTGTCTAATATTTTTATTTAATTCTGCTTGAGATTTATCAAATAAATTCTTTTGGTCTAAGGTTAAACCCGCAGATTGCAGAAAATTGAATAAGAAAAGAAACTTTTCCTGATTATTATTCAAACTGTGAATTTTTTCATAATCTAGAGCGATCGCCTGTTGATTATTTGCCTTTAACTCTCTTTCGATAAAGTCATAATAGTCTTTGTGAAAGCTAAACCACTGAAGAAAATTACTAGGATTAAAGTCTACTTGAAGCTTAGAAGTATCTTTTTGATCCCATCTTTGGGTTAATCTAGCAAACTGAACTGAAAA
Source organism: uncultured Pleurocapsa sp. (assembly GCA_937884735.1). Lineage (GTDB taxonomy): Bacteria > Cyanobacteriota > Cyanobacteriia > Cyanobacteriales > Xenococcaceae > Waterburya. The sequence continues at coordinate 9,785 of CAKZYI010000326.1, read as the reverse complement.
ATAAACATCCAGAAGATTGCGTTTGACAATTATTTTTTTAATGCGATCGTTTTTAATAATTACATTTTTCAAATTATCTAAAGATAAATGATTGGGGAAAACCTTAAAGCTAATATATTTATTCGTGCTGTAACTACTGATAATATCTAAAAATAAAGCAGGGTTTTGGTAAATAAAGTCTATGAATTGAGGATCGCTATTATCCTTAATTTGTAAATTATAAATACTATTAATATGTTGGACTATATTTTTACTCAACAAGTCATTATTAATGTATGCTGATTGGTCGTGAAAAATCTCATATAAAGAATCAATTTCTTGAAACTTACCAATCAAATCGCAAAGATAATTTGTGCCATTTCTAGGCATGGACAATATCGATATAAATCTAGGTTGCATATTATTAACCATCTAAATTATTAATGGTTGGATCAGCATTCGGCGTAATCCAACCGTAAATTTCTCAAACTTATTACTTATTACTTAAGAACAAATAGTTAAAAAGTTTGAACCGATTGACCTACTACGACCTAGGCATATGCTAAATCGCCAACATTCAAACTATTACGAACATTAATAATCTGACTCAGAACAGTCTCTAATCTAGCCAAAGGAATCATATTAGGACCATCACTAAGAGCATTGTCTGGATCTTCGTGGATTTCCATAAACAAGGCATCAATACCGATCGCAGCGGCAGCACGAGCAAGATAGGGAACAAATTCTCTTTGTCCACCTGATTTATTTCCCTGTCCCCCAGGCATTTGCACACTGTGGGTAGCATCAAACACAACAGGATAGCCCAAAGCACGCATCTGAGGCAGAGAACGAAAATCTACTACAAGAGTATTGTAGCCAAAACTAGTGCCTCTTTCTGTTAACATTATCTTATTGTGACCGCTCTCTTCCAATTTCGTCACCACGTTTTTCATATCCCAAGGTGCTAGAAACTGTCCCTTTTTGACATTAACAGTTTTGCCTGTTGCTGCTGCTGCAAGCAATAAATCCGTTTGACGACACAAGAAAGCAGGAATTTGCAGAATATCAACTACTTCTGCTGCGATCGCAGCTTGTTCGGGGAGATGAATATCTGTTAAAACAGGTACGTCTACTTCCTCTTTAACTCTTTGTAAAATAGCCAAACCCCTCTCTATAGGCTGTCCGCGAAAAGAATGGATAGAGGTACGGTTGGCTTTGTCAAAAGAAGCTTTAAAGATAAAAGGAACACCAAGGCGATCGCATACTTTACGTATCTCTTCTGCCATTTTAAGGGTAAAGCTTTCTGATTCGATTACGCAAGGTCCTCCAATTAAGGCTAGAGGTTGTCCTTCTCCGATGCGAATATCTTGACCGATTTGAGCTAATTGCATTTTTGGTTAATGGTTAATGGTTGATGACAAATGACTAATAACTAATGACTAATGGCTAATAGCCGATCGCTAATAGCTGAACTATTTTTTAAACCAGCCGCGTTGTAGTAGTTTTCTGGTAAGTATGAAATGTAATTAGAAAAGAGCTTTTGATTGCTAATGGCGTACTTTTGCAATATTTCGCTTTGGTTTGCTTCTGGTAATAAAGAAGTTTTGCTGTTGTTTTTTGTCTGATGTTTTTTAATGATTGCCAGGATTTCTTTTCTGTGTTTAGCAGGTATATCTCGAAAATTATTGTCAAAATAATCAATGGTTGCTATCATCAATTCCGACGCTCCTTGATTATTAGGAGGAGGAATAATCGCGTTCTTGAGATTTATTTTGGTAACGGTTCTGAAAAAGGTAGTAATAAACTCTGTTTGAGAGCTTTTTAATAATTCATAGGGAGTAATTAAGCAATTCTCTTTTCCTATATAGCTGGCAACAGCATTAACCAAGTCATACCAAGACAGATTAATTTTTTCAACTTTATTTAAAAAATGTTCCAAAGAATATTTTGCACCGTGGGTTTTACGGAATTTATAGCAAGATTCTAAATAAGTATCTTGTCTGCGAACGCAGAGTAAAAATTTAGTGGTATATTGTTGATTTACTCTAGCAATTAAATTAGCAAACTTGAGGATCGAATTAGTATTAAAAAAATTGCGATCGCCCACTTGAAATATGCCAGGCATTAAGCCAATAATATTGGCATCTTCTGAAAAAATGATTTGCTGATAGTTATTTTGATAGTCTTTTTTAGCTAACTCAATAATATCTTCGGCGGAAACTTCGCGGTCGCGAAATTCATCGAGATGAACAGCAATTTTTTGTGCTTCAAACAGTGCTTTGTTTTTGCGGAGGAACATTTTCATAAAGCTAGAAGCTGTTTTATGCCCGCCGCAGTGTAGGTAGATGGTCATAGTTTTAAGGAACGAGGAAAAAGGAGCAAGGAGGGAGGAAAAAAGAGGAGTTATTACTTAATTACTTATTACTTGTTACTCAAGCGCAGCGATCTCTATGCGGTTTCCAAAACAAGGTTTTGCGCTTTAATTAAATCTTCGGCGGTGTTGACTTCTACTACTCCTTTGGCTGTTTGACAGACACGGATAGTATAGCCATGTTCTAATACTCTTAGTTGTTCTAAGCCTTCACACTGTTCGACAGGAGTAGAAGGTAATTGAGTGTAGGTTTCTAAAAAGTCTTGACGGAAGGCATATAAACCTAGATGATGAAATACAGGTACTTCTGTGGGATTGCGATAAAAAGGAATAGGCGATCGCGAGAAGTATAGAGCCTGTTGTTTTTGTCCGCATAGTACTTTGACTACATTGGGATCGTGGTAGCCAGTTTTTTGATTGAGAGGACAAGCTAAAGTAGTCATTTCGGGTAATTCTCCCTCCAAGTAGGGTATTACCAATTCTTTGAGCATTTGGGACGTTACGAAAGGCTGATCTCCTTGAACATTAACCACTACCGAAAACTCCCGATAGCGGGTTGCTACTTCTGCTACTCTATCTGTGCCTGTAGAATGGTTGGAGCTAGTCATTTCTACATCGCCACCAAAACTAATGACGCGATCTGCCACTAGCTGACTATCGGTAGCAACCACGACTTTGGTAAATACCTTAGAATTGACTGCTGCTTCGTATACCCATTGCACCATTGGCTTGTTACCAATCAATGCTAAAACTTTGCCAGCCAATCTTTGAGAATCGTATCTTGCGGGAATTACGGCGAGAATTTTCATTACAATCCATTCCTAACTATATCGTGTAAGCGAATTAAACCAAGGCTTTTGTTATCGCGATCGACAACTGGTAAAATAGAAATCTGTGACTCGCGCTTTTCCATTAGCTGTAGGGCATCATAGGCGAGGGTTTGGGGATTCACAACTACTGGATTGCGAGTCATCATATCTTTTGCCGTCAGGCTATATAAATAAGAAGCATGACTTTTCATAATCCAACGCCGCAGATCTCCGTCAGTGATGATTCCCAGCAAGGCTTTTTCCTGGTTAACTATGTTGACTGCACCAAAACCACCCTGAGTTAGAGCGCATACTACATCTGTCCATTGCGCGTCTGGGGGCAACTGAGGATATTCATTGCCGTGCATCAAATCACTTACGCGTAAAGTAAGACGCTTACCTAGTCTTCCTGCGGGATGATTGAAGGCAAATGCTTCTGGGGTTAATCCCTTCATCTGCACTAATGCCATTGATAAAGCATCACCCAATGCTAGGGCTACGGTAGTACTAGTTGTTGGTGCCAAATTAAGGGGACATGCTTCGCGATCGACTGAAGCGTCTAATACAGCATCACTTTTACGAGCAATGCTTGATTGTATATTACCCAAGATACCTATTATTGGCACAGAGCGTAGTTTGAGGTGGGGAATCATGGTAATTAGCTCATCAGTTTCTCCACTGTTACTAAGCATGATGACTACATCATCAGAGGTAACAATTCCAAAATCTCCGTGCAGAGCATCGCAGGGGTGCAAAAAGATGGCTAGGGTGCCAATACTAGTTAAAGTTGCCGCAATTTTTTGGGCTACAATTCCCGATTTGCCCACCCCAGTCATGATCACTTTACCAGCACAATTATGCAAGATTTGTAGACTGCAATCTGCTTGTTTGTGGTCTAGTTTTTCAGATGTTCTATTAATAGCGGCAGCTTCTAGCTGAAGTAGCTGAAATATATTTGATGCGGCGGTATTTGGCGGTGATTTGGTATACATTTTATCAATAGTTATTAATTATTTCTTGTGTAAATCGCAGATAATGTCTGTATCGACAAAATTGAATCCCCAGAAGCTACGTAACGAGGTTCTAATACGGTTAGGTTTTTTGGGAAGTTTGATATTACTTAAAGCAGAAGTAGATATTAAAGGAGTCAGTATTTTACGCCAAAAGTCAGCAGAAAAAATAACATCATCTACGGTAAAGAATGAGCCTAGTTTAAATTCTGCTTCGTTGTATTCTTCTGTAAAGCGAAAAGGATATTCGATTAGATGATAACCTTCTTTTCCCAAATATTTTGCTTCAATAGACGTACTTGAGCTAATGCTATAAACTGCTTCAATATTGTCGTGGGACATTAGATAGTAAAAGTTGTCGCTAACAATTTGACAGTTATTAAATAAACGAGAAATAGAGATCGCCTCAAAGGGATCTAGACTATAGGGATGAGCTTTAATTAATAAGGTGTCGTAACTAGCTGAAATTTCGGCAAAGCGATCGCAAAAGTCACTTACTTTATAAAATTTGTCTTGGTTGATTAGTACTTTGTCATCGGTAGTTTGACCAGCAAATAAAGCAGCTTTACCCTGAATATCCAATCGTTTTAAACGACTCATCGAAGCCATTACAATACCAGCTTGAATTAAAATTGATTCTTCTGGTAAAACGTGTTGAGTAAGCAACTGAGATATTTCTCGATTATTGCTTCTAATGCCAAAGACAATATCATCTAAAAAACGGACGGGATGAATAATAATATCGATGAAGGGAATACCAAGAGTATCAAAGGCATCTCGCAGTATTTCTGGTAATTCAAAAGCTAACACAATTGAGTTTTTAAAACTCAGCCAGACATTCATTAAGAAAGTCTCATCTAACTCTTTATATTTGAATAGTTTTGCCCAAGCTTCTAGGGAAACTTCTGACTCTATCATTTGATAGCCAGATTGAGTTAAGGAAGTATCCAGAGTAGAAAACAAGTGTTTTTCTATGGGTATAGAAACTGCTAATTGTAAGCAGGGCTTTAGGGCTGAGTAGAGCCAGTTGATATTAATATCTTGCGAACCATTACCCAAATGGTTAGAGCGAAATATATCCCCTGTGAAAATTATTTTATTATAGCGATTAGACATCATATTCATAATGTGCTAGATGTTAGTTTTTGCAGTTATTTACTAGTAAGCAATATCTAATACTTATTTCTTATTACTCATTATTTGTTATTTAATATTTAGCTAACTCTAAAAGTGGTCTATAGGCGACTGTAGAATTAAAATCTGATTTAACTAATTGTTGCCCTTGTTCGATCAATTCTTTAACTAAATTTGGTTCGTGTATCAAACGAATAAAAGCTTCAATAAATGCTGTGCGATCGCCTGCTTGAATGATGCCATTTTTGCCTTCTTCTCCAATACCTACCGCCCCTTCTTTTGTTGATACTATTGGTTTGCCATAGGCGATCGCTTCTAGGGATTTTATTTTTAATCAGCCGCCGACAAAAAAGGGAGTAATAATTCAGTCTGTCATGGCATAGATTTCAAGTTGACTTATTCCTACACCCATGTTTTTTACCTGGGTATCTTGGGCGCAATATGCTTCAAATTGCTCTCCAATACTGCCAAAAATTAATAACTCCAAGTCATAGGATTTGATTGCTGACCAAACTTGATTTAAAAACCATTCAAGCCCTACTCGATTAGCCAAACTAGAACCGCCAATAAAACCAATCTTTTTTATGGTCGAATGATTGATTTCTTTTCTGTTTGATTCCACTACATGAGGGCAAAGTAAAACAGGAGTTTGGGGAATAATTTTTTGTAATAGTTTGCGTTCTTCTTTTTGGATTGCAACTACTGCATCAAACTGTTCTAAAATCCGTTTCTCTTCTGCCAAAGAAATATTAATATGATGATCGAAACCATGCTCGTATAAACGATATTCTCGAAAGCACATGATGTCGTGAGTGTCTAATACCGCAGTGCAACTGTCTGGAATAGCATCTTTCAAATAGGATAAATAAATGTATTCCAAAATCACCATGTTTGGCTTTTGAATGGCAATAAATTTAGCAAAAGATCGATAAAACGCAGAATGTCGCCATCTTTTCAACCCTGGAATATTATAAAACTCCGTCCATTGAGGTAAGTCTTCTGGTAATTCTCCCTGTTCGTAATCTTTAAAGCTAACTACTATTCCTCCATAGCCTTTAGCCTCTATTTCTTGTTGTCTTGCTTGCCAAATAGATCCCAGAAAAAATACTTTTAAAACTGAATGTTGCTTGATTTCATTACACAACGAAAGAATACGCTCGTGCTTGCCATTGTTACCTTCCCAAAATGGTGCTTCAGTAACCATAACAATAGTTTTTTGCTCGATGCGATCTCTCTGTATAATTTTGATAGTTTGATCGAGTAACTTTAGCTGTTGGACTAGCTGATACTTGTACTGATTAATTACTCTTGACGACTCTACTCCTGCATCCAAAAGAGCCGAAAATTGAGTCATTGTTAGTAAATGATTTATCATCTCTTCAGGCGATCGCACAAGATGATATTCTTGTTCTACGGGCAGTCCATCACTTCCACTAACTGTAGATACAATGGGCATGCCAAAATTAAATGCTTCTACGGTTTTTATCTTTAAACCAGTACCAGCGATCATCGGATTGATAGCAATATCAATTGCACTATAAAAGTCTGTAATGCCATCGACTTTTCCCATCAAAGTCTTGTTGATTTCTTTGGGGAATTGCAGATGATTGCAAATCGATCCAGCAAAGATTAACTCTGATTTGGCAATCAATTGTTCGTTTTGGCAATATGCCGCGATAAACTGATTGATGCTTTTGCGATTGAAGGAATTACCCGAACCAAAATAGCCTATACGCAATTTGTCTGAGCTTGAAGTCATTGACCATTGCCAAGAGTTTTCAAAGACTACGTGAGAAATTACGGCTACCTTAGCGGTTGTTATGGAGCGATAGTAAGTAGCTTCTTCTTCTTGGATAGCAATGACGATATCGGCACGATTTAAAGCAATGGCTTCTTGTTCTGTGGAGGTATAAAAAAAGTCTGGTGCAATACCATTGCGCTTGAGTAGATCTGCTCTCCCACCAAAGCGATCGTGAGTATCGATTATCTTAATACATTGGGGAGGGAACAGTTCCAAAACTTTGCTTTGGAAAATATACTCGCAAAACACCACCTCAAAAGATTGGTGTCGTAGCAGCTTACCTATTTCTTCGGTAACATGGCGATCGTACCAGTCGTCTATTCCCCAAATATCTCCTAGAGATTTTGCGCGTTTATGATTGGTTGTAATTAGATGAAAATCATCCCATTCTGCTTCCATAGCTGCGATCGCTTTAGAATCGACACCTTCTTGAGCAAAATAAACAAAAGTGAGGTGATGACCTTGATTTTGGAAGTATTTGGCTAAGGCATATATACGGCTTCTATTACCGGCATTTTGTGGATGGGATGGTGTAGGGGAAAACCAGAGAATGTCCATTTTTGAGGTAGGAGAAAGGGAAAGGGGAAAGAATTTAAGTCAAGGGAATAAGATTAATACTTTCAATCAATAAGCCAATCAATCGAGCATCAGATGCCTGTGGATTAACAGTTTCATTTATGGTTAAATCGAGACATAGGAAAGATTGATTTTGTTCTCCAATCGTAATTTCTGATTGAATTACTGCGGGGAAAGAGCTATTTTTTTGCTCCCTAGATATGGATGATAGTTGGTCATTAATATGATTTCTTAATGACTTTAATAACCCTGGTTTAGCTTCTGCTTTAACAATTACTTCTAAACGATATTTTCCCGCAGTAGGATAAGGTAAAACCACAGATGAAAGAGTACCAGAACCAGTCCAACGTCCGTGTTTTTCGGCATCATGCCAACCAGAACCAACTATACGATTTTTGAGTTCGCACTTGATAGGAACTGCTGGAGATGAATTAACAATTTTTTCTATATCTACGTGCTGTTTTGCTTGGGGATCTACAGCAAAAGCAGGAGGATCTAATAACTTGGTTTTGAGATAATGAATATCTGTTTTAATTTGCGCCAAACAGTTTATCAAAGCATCTGTTTTAATGCGTTTTCCACTTTCATCAACGTGACAAATCATTTGTTCTAAAAGTATTTCGTAATTTTCGACAATACTAGAATCCATTAGTTGACGGCGAATTGCTTCTACATTTAAATCAACATTATGCTCAATACTTTTTGGCGTTTCTCTTACTATTAAAGAGTTGACTGTAGATGAGTTTTCTAGATTGACTTTAGTACTCTCTTGAAAGACATTTTGACTGGAGATTAGCTGAAAGCTATTAGATTTTGGAAAGTATTTTTCTCCCTGCTGTCTAACATTTTCTGCCTGTAATAATAGTTTTCTTTGAAGTAAAAAATTATATAGTTTCGTATAAACCCACTCTGGCTGAGAGGGATTTAAGTCCACAGACTTTTGATAATATTCGATCGCATCTTCCAATCGATCTTGTTTCTCAAAAAGTAAGGCGATCGCTCTGGCTATTTCATCACTATGGGGATATAGCCTTTCTGCTTTTTCTTTTAACTTGGTTCCGATATCAAAACGACTTATTTGAGACGACAAGGTAATAGAATTACCATAAATCCATTCTGGTTGAGATTCGTTTGCTTTAATTGACTGTAGATATAAAGATAAAGCATTAACTAGCTTTTCTTCTTCTTGTTTAGCTGATGATTGTCCTGACAAATTCTCTGGCTGTTGTTCTTTACTTGTCTCTTGAGTTTTGATAAACATTTGATTGCATCAAAGAGTTTAATAATTAGTTATTGTCTTCAATAGTTACTAAAAATATTGCAAAATTTCAAATAAGCCCTAATAAACTAAAAGTAAAAAATAAAAGTAATTATTTCATTTATAGAGTTAGGGAAAGATTTAGATACATTCTCAAATTTGCTTTATTTATACCAAAACTTAATAGTAAAATTTACTAGAGAAAACAACTAGGTATATTTTCTGAGATATTCTTGATTCAAGCTTATTTTGAAAATTGATTTGCGGCTAAAATACATCAAGCATTTAAATCCAAACAATTATAATAATTGAATCAAACGTGATTATCTCAGAAGTCATATTCTTGTGCATCAAGATAACATCATGCCAGTAAAATTGACATTGGTAAAAACACTGAACAAGAAAAGTTTATCCGTGGAAATTCGTAAATTAGAATACAATCTTCCCAAAAATAGAATTAAAAGATCAGAAATAATTAACAATTAATAGTAAACAAATTATTAACAATTTCAGACAGTTGTTTTTGAATTTGTTGGGGATGATAGGCAGCGATCGCCTGATGAGAATTTGAAGATAACTTCTGCCAAAGATCGCCGTTATTGTAAAGACGCAATATTTGAGCAGCAAAGTCTTTAGTATTATTTGCTTCTAAGACATTTTGTTCGGGAATCAAATTCATTCCTTCTGTCCCAATCCCAGTAGAAACAATTGGCAAACTATATTCTAAACTATGACATATTTTACCTTTCATCCCCGCACCATATCTCAAGGGGGAAACTAATAATTTATGACTCAAGAAATAGGGCGTTACATATTCAATATAACCTGTAACTGAAATCAGATCCCT